>JAYUHI010000221.1:0-4706 GCA_043767095.1 Bacteroidota bacterium | reverse complement strand
CGAAAGCTGATTTTGCTATCACATCATCCAATATTAATGATGCCGTGGTTAAGATTTTCATCAGCACGGTCTTATACAAGCAATTGTGATCCTAAAATTTCTAAGGGGGGTAATTCCCCCTTAGCTTTTTAATCTCTCACAAAAGTGATTTAATAATCAACATATGAAGACCTTAAGATTTTCAGCCCTTACATTAATGCTCTGCGGGTGTACTTATTTTGAGAGAGATCCAATTAAGTATCCGCAGCCTGATGTGCCGGAAGCAACTGAAACGCTGGAGGCTTCTTATGTTACCACCCATCCCAATAAAATAACATCAGCATATTGGAAGACCGCTGATTATTTACCAGTTGTCGCGCAAGAATTGACCATTGGTCAGATACCAGCTGAAGACGGTTTGTACAATGTGAGCGGAACATTGGGCGGACTGTCTGATTTTAATTTAGGAAAAGACCCAAACATCAAGTTGAAAGCTGCTTACGATAACGATAGTATTTATATCCTGGTCACGTGGCTTGATACTACGTACAATCTTTCAAAAGGAAATTGGCTTTACGATGGCCCTGCCGATCCTGATAAAGCTGGTTCAACTTCGGGATGGACATCGCAACGCAGTGAAGACCAATTCACCATTTCATTTGATAACGGTGGAGCACAAAGAGACGTCTGGAACTGGTCGTGCGCACTTTCAGAGCCCATGGGGTTTGCTATTGATATGACTGAAAATACAGGCGTGTTAAGTAACGATGCCGGAAATAAAACCTTTGTCAGAAATAATGCAGGCACCGACAACCGTGGCGGACCTGAATATGACTGGGACGGAAATGAACAGACCCTTCAGCGAAAGCCTGCCGGGTTCACTATTCTTGATCCTGGTTTCTACCTCTTTAACAAGAAGGCCTTTACCGGCAATGTGGTAAATGGTAATGTTATCTATCAGGCTGAATGCGCTCCCTGTCATGGCGTTATCGGAGATGGGGAAGGATTCAGTAACCCGGTAGGGATCAAGCTTAATATTCCAGGACAATTTAACAGACTCACAAGAACTGCATTAGACGCATTCGCCTCCAATGCTTCAATTCATGAAGGAGCCATTCACTATCAACCTTTGTCTAATGCCGATCGCGATGATTTGTTCGCACGCCTAAGGGGTTTTAGCGGAGTGCCGGGGTATTATCTGCAAAATCCATCGGGAAGCAATTCTGATGTAAGAGCTTTATCCAACATGCTGCTGGCAAAAGTTGATAAGTATAATAGTAAGGGTTACAGTGTGCTACTGATCCGATCTCTTACAACACCCAATGCAGACGACATTAGCTTCGATCCTGAATCCGGTGTTTATCACTTTGATTTTTTCCTGAGTGATAATGATGAAGTAAACAGGATTGGCAAGGAAACGCTTCAACTCACCTTCTTACCAAAATGATTATGAACCGGAACCTGTTAACTTTTCTTATACTCATTGTAATTGGCAGCATCGTGATTTCATGCACCTACGATGAGATCAAACCGAAAAAGGTGGAGGTACCTGATGTAGTGAGTTTCTCGGTGAATGTGATGCCCATTTTTGATGGAGGTTGCAATGTAGTGGGATGCCATTCCAATGGAGGTCAGCCCCCTAATTTAACCGCACCAAATGCTTTCGTCAGCCTCACCTATTATGGGTATGTAGACATCGTTGAGCCGGAGGCAAGCATTATTTATGAGAAAATAACCACAGGCACCATGAAGCAATACGCCACCGATCAGGATCGTGCCATCATATTGAAATGGATTCAACAGGGAGCAGAAGACAACTAATTTAAAAAATACCAGTCATGAAAACTCTTTTAAACATCACCACAGTTTCATCTCACCTTCTTAGGGCAATCATTCCAATGATTGTATTCACATTGGCTGCCGCATCAGTCCTTGCTCAAGACGAAGAGAAAAAGGATGATTCGGATAAAAAGCCAGCGAGGCCAGCTTTTGAAAGCGCTCAATTGTTGGAACTTCAGTCGGTGGTGGTGCCATCCGTCAAAACGCTGGAGATGAACATGCAGCACCGCTTCGGTTTAGTTGAAAATGGAATTTCGGATGTATATGGAATTTATGGTGCCGCCAATATTCGGATCGGGTTTTCGTACACCATTATCAATAACCTGGCCATCGGGTTTGGGTATACAAAATTCAAAAAATATTTAGACCTCAACCTGAAGTATGCCATCCTGAAACAGCGAAAAGACTGGAGCATTCCGGTAAGCGTTACCTATTATGGCAATACCGCCATCGACACCCGGCCTGCCGAAAATTTTGAGAAGGAAGTGCACCGTAATTCATATTACCATGAACTCAATATTGCATCGAGGATAACACCTAAGTTGTCGCTGCAAATCACACCCAGCTTTTCACACTTCAACGCGGTAGATTCATTATACAAAAACGACATTATTGGTATTGCCATATCCGGTCGCTTTAAAGTCATGGATCAATCATCCATACTATTCAATTTTATTCAGCAAGTGAATAATCACAGCGATCCAAACTTTGACTTGAAACCTGGAATTGTCCTGGGCTATGAGATATCAACCAGCGCGCATGCCTTCCAGATTATCTTCAGTTCGTTCCAGGGAATTGTACCGCAGGAAAATCTGGCCTATAACGGATATGGTTTTAAAGGAGGAGAATTCTTAATCGGCTTTAACATTACCAGGCTTTGGAGTTTTTAGAATTAACATTTCTCAAATCAGTGAAGATTAATTTCAATGATTAATGCAATTCAAGAGATGAAATCGAATATCAAAAATAAAAAGGGTCATTCGAAGGGTCGCCCCTCTCCATTTGGAGAGGGGTTGGGGGTGAGGCCTCAAACAAGAAAGAATTTTTTGTTAGCAGGCTTAAGTCTGGCAGCAGCATTTTTTTGGAAATGGAGAAGCCAACCAGCTAAAAATAATACGGTAAAGTTTCTGGATCGGGAAGGAAGGTTGGTTGAAGTGGATGCTACCAAGCTGTCTGCGTCCAGGCGACCAGCCACTAAAGAAGACGTTCAAGGTTGGGTAGCACGAAAGTAAGTTGGCAATGAAGAAGCAGGCAGTTGACAGTCCCGAAGCATTGGGAGCAATGGGCAAAAAATGGATAACCCTAAATGAAAAATATTTAATAAAGGACATGATCAATAATCAAGTGATAAGTTCTCATAAACGGGCACCCCTTCTCCCTTTGGAGAAGGGGCCGGGGGATGAGGCCTCAACCCGAAGAAATTTCCTGAAAGGATTTCTGGCAGCGGGTGCAGGGCTAACCGTAAGTTGTACGTCTAAAGACCCCTTCACCTCAGCAGCCATCAATGAAGAAGTACAAGCATCCGGTGAAATGGTTCAACTCCTTTCTACCACAGGAGAAATAATTGAAGTGGATAAAGCCTACCTGAAACCGTTGGAAGAAATCCCTTCCATCTCGCACACTGCACAACGAATGGGGATTGAAGGAAAGAAATTTGTGATGGTAATTGATCTCTCGCGCTGCCGAAACCTTAAGAAATGTCAATCGGCTTGCAACCATGCACACTTTGTTTCCGATGCGCAAAATTGGATCAAGATTTATCCCATGCAGGATGCCGAGCACACCGCTCCTTACTGGCAGCCCACCACGTGCATGCATTGCGATGAGCCACCTTGCGTGAAAGTGTGCCCCGTTGATGCAACCTTCAAAAGGCAAGATGGAATTGTAGGCATTGATGCTGATCGATGCATCGGCTGCCGGTTTTGCATGGCAGCCTGCCCCTACTCTACCCGCGTGTTTAATTGGGATAAACCCATCCTGCCAAAGGCAATTGAAAGTATGCCTTATTCATCAGAAACCAGTTGTCCGCCAAAGATTGGCACAGTTTCCAAATGCGATTTCTGTCCTGACATGGTGAGAAAAGGCGAACTACCCCATTGTGTGTCCGCCTGCCCTAATGGTGTGTTCTTCTTTGGCGATTTGAATGAAGACGTGGTGACCAATGGCTCGGAAACCGTTCGATTCAGTGAACTTATACGCGACCGTTCAGGCTATCGCCTGATGGAAGACCTCGGCACCAAACCGAGTGTGTATTATCTGCCTCCGGTGGACAGGTTGTTTAAGTTTGAAGAAGGGTTGAAAGCCCCCTAACCCCCGAAGGGGGAATGCAAGAGCATGAGCGGTAGAACAAAATAAAGCAAGAGAAGACAAAAGCCAATTTAATGATCTCTACGAATAATTATCAAGTCATTGTACAAAAAAGAGACGCATCTCTAATCAAGAGCGAGGTTTTACAAGGGCTTTAATCAAAAGCAAAATGAGAGTGACACCACTGCACAACATAACAAAAGAGGGCACCCCTCTCCTTCGGAGAGGGGAAGGGGGTGAGGCCATCATCTCCGACCTCCTCCCGCAAAAGTTTGGAAGAGCAGGAACCATCTGGACTACCATTCTGATTGCCCTTTGTATAACTGGCGCAATCGGTTACTTCCTGCAACTGAAAAATGGCTTAGGCATTACCGGCATGCGCGATTATGCCTCATGGGGCATTTACATTTCCAACTTCGTATTTTTTGTGGCCATCAGTTTAGTTGGCTCACTCATCACCGCTATTTTCCGTCTGACTAATGTTGGCCTTCGCACTCCACTCACACGGATTGCCGAGATCATTGCTGTTTCGGCTATCATGTTCGCAGGACTCATCATTATTGTAGACATGGGGCGTCCGG
>JAYUHI010000220.1:0-1971 GCA_043767095.1 Bacteroidota bacterium | reverse complement strand
AAGCGGTAAAGTGGTATCGCAAATCAGCCGAACAAGGAAATGCTTCTGGCCAATATAATTTAGGAGTGATGTATGAGAATGGGTCGGGTGTTGCACAGAATAAAGACGTGGCCATAAGCTGGTATAAAAAAGCGGCTGCCCGGAATAACCAGCTGGCTAAAGATAAATTGAAAGCGCTAGGCTATTGATTGAATCTCGATTGAAGAAATTTCACCTCCTTAAAATTAAAAGCCATCAGCTACATTACTCGCACAATTGGATTTTAAGTCATGAACACTGTTTTCCAAAACTGCGAGATAGCAAAAGAGGGCACCCCTCTCCTTTTGGAGAGGGGACGGGGGTGAGGTGGAATGAAAATTCGCCCAATACAACTCATTGATCTTCCGCTTCATAAATACTTGTTAAATGGAAGATATGCCCTTCACTAAATTCCTTTTAAAAAAAACCCTGGTGCAAGCCGGGATTTTTTGTTTTTGAGTGTTCAGCCCGATGATGTTTAATGTTAAGCACTTTGAGATAATCACTTTATCTTGAGTGTACAGTTTGCCTCATATTTCTAAATCCAGCATCTTTAACATGAAATGAGTTTCATAACTGCAATTGGCACTGCCGTTCCATTACACGTGTTTGAACAATCGGTTATTTCCACGTTTATGGAAAGAATTGCCCACCAAGAGGAGCAAAGGCGAAAAATAAAAACCGTCTTCCGCGCCAGCGCAATCAAAACCCGCTACTCGGTAATTGGTGATTATGGAAAGCAGAGTAACTTCACCTTCTTCTCCAATACCAAAAACCTGGATCCTTTTCCAGACACGGCAAGGCGAATGGAGGAATACAAGCGCCACGCGGCTTCATTAAGTGCACAGGCTATTCAGAATTGTTGCTCAACAGGATCTTTTGATTTTAAAAGTATCACCCACTTGATAACCGTGAGTTGTACCGGCATGTATGCCCCCGGCCTGGACGTTGATTTGATTTACAAGCTAGGGTTACGCCCTTCAGTTAATCGCATGTGCATTAATTTTATGGGCTGCTTCGCGGCCATCAACGCTATAAAAGCTGCCGATGCTTTTTGCCGGGCTGATAGCCAATCAAAAGTATTGATTGTATGCACCGAACTTTGCAGCCTCCATTTTCAAAAAGATTTTACAGACGATAATATTTTAGCGAATGCCTTGTTTGCCGATGGCTCCGCGGCTTTGATGGTAGAATCAAATCCGTCTGGATTAGGTCTGAGCATTGAAGGTTTTTACAGCGACATTGCCCGGAATGGGGCAGACCACATGGCCTGGACCATTGGCAACCTGGGTTTTGAGATGAAGCTCTCCACCTATGTGCCTGAAGTGCTGGGCCAGGGAATCAGTTCTTTGCTTGAAGGACTTTCCATAAACACGGGCATTCAACCGGATCGCATTAACCATTTCGCCATTCATCCGGGTGGAAAAAAGATTTTGGATTCTGTTGCAACTTCATTGAACATTTCCAGGGAAAGGTTGAATGCCTCTTATGAAGTGCTTCGCAATTATGGGAATATGTCATCACCCAGTATTCTGTTTGTGCTGAAAAAAATGATGGAAGACGACAATGTTAACGAAACCATTATGGCTATGGCCTTTGGACCGGGTTTGACAATGGAGAGCATGTTACTGAAAGCTGTCAGTTGACTTAAGTCGTAGGGCTGACTAAAAAGGTGGAATCAGGTGTCAGCCTGAGCCAGTCGAAGGCTAATGTAAACCCAGAAAGAGGTTTCGACACCACAGCCCACCCGTTCGGGAATTTCCGAAAGGCATTAGATTTTGCGTAGCTGCCGCCACATTCCGCTCCGTAGCAAGGTGCGTGAGAAACCCCCGAACCTCATCCGTGCCCATATCTTTAGGATGCCGCCAACCTGCTCCCTCTCCCTGGGGGAGAGTAGCACTGTTGGGTATTACACAACGCATAATTAGGGCGTCCAGAGGTCACATTTCGCCG
>JAYUHI010000219.1:0-4751 GCA_043767095.1 Bacteroidota bacterium | reverse complement strand
ACAGCGCCTGAGTAAGAGCCATAACTTGTGGTTGAATCGCTGATCTGGCAGAAGTAACTCCAGTATGGGATGTTATCCATCTCTAAATCCTGGTGGAGCATGGGCACCACACAAATCGGGAAGTCGCCAGCAATGCCACCGCCAATCTGGAAAAATCCGATTCCATCTTTTCCGGAATTCTTAATATACCAAGCGGCCAGCCAAGCCATGTATTCAATGCCGGTCTTCATGGTTGATGCTTTCAATTCGCCCTTATAAACATAAGAAGCGAAAATATTTCCCATGGTAGAGTCCTCCCAGCCAGGCACAACCATCGGCATATTTTTTTCTGCGGCAGCAATCATCCATGAATTTTTCGGATCGATTTCATATTCAGATTTCAAATCACCACTGTTCAGCATTCGGAACATAAACTCGTGGGGAAATAAACGTTCACCTGTATCTTCCGCATCTTTCCAGACTTTGTATAAATGTTTTTGAAGTTTCCGGAAGGCTTCTTCTTCGGGAATGCAGGTGTCGGTAACGCGGTTCAAATGATTTTGCAGTAAATCCCATTCTTGTTCAGGAGTAAGATCGCGATAGTTGGGAATTCTTCTGTAGTGCGAATGCGCCACTAAATTCATAATGTCTTCTTCCAGGTTAGCGCCAGTGCAAGAGATTATCTGCACTTTATTTTGCCGGATCATTTCGGCAAAACTGATTCCTAATTCCCCTGTGCTCATAGCACCGGCCAGGGTTACCATCATTTTCTTTCCCGATTCTACATGGACTTTATAGGCTTTAGCTCCATCTACCAGGGCAGCAGCATTGAAATGCAAATAATGTTTTTCGATAAAATCAGAGATGGGATGGTTAGAATTCATGGGATTGGGATTTGGGTTTCGAATAAACAATCAGCATTTGCTAAGGCTTCGGCTAACAAGGCGCGAAAATAATCAATCTTTGCCCCCCAAAATTCAGCAATATAAAAATCGACTATCTTTGGAACAAAAAAGTACTCAAATGTCCGTCATTAAATTACCCTTATTGTTTGAAGGCTCCAAAGGAGAAAAAACTTTGTATGCCTTGTTTGATACGGGTGCTTCCTTCTCTTGCATCAGCTTGGATGTCATTGAAAATCTGGAAGACAAGATAAAAATGCGCCACCCATTGGAAGTTGCCACAGCATCCAAAGGCACCTTCCTTAAAATAGAATATCGTTTGACACTCGATTTTAATTATAATGATATCCGGTTATCTGATGAATTTATGGTTATACCAGGACTATCAGAAGATGTAACCCTCGGTGTAAACACTTTTCAAAAATGGAGGATTAAACTCGACTTTGAACATGACACGGTAATCATTGACCCTAAGGTGGCAAAAGCCATTCTGAAATGAGGCTGTTAAGTTTTCTTTGATCCCTGAAATCCACCTTTACTTTTTAATGGTTATGAAATCACCGAGAACCTGTTTTACACTTTTCCTCATCATCATTAACCTTTCAGTCTTCGGTTGGGGCGCCACCGGCCACCGTGCGGTTGGTTTGATTGCCGAACGATATCTAACGCCTGCGGCCAAAAAGAAATTACAACAGATATTAAACGGTGAGTCTATCGCCATGGCCAGCACCTGGATGGACGACATCCGTTCAGACTCTACTTATAATTATGCAACCGACTGGCATTGGGTGACAGTTGAAACCGGAAAGACTTATGATGAGTCGCCCAAGAATCCGAAAGGTGATGTGATCATGACCCTCGAAAGAATTATCTCCGAACTAAAATCCAAAAAAATTACCGGCAATCAGGAAGCTGAATATGTGAAAATGCTCATCCACTTGATTGGCGATATCCACCAGCCGTTGCACGTGGGTTGTTGCGATGACCAGGGTGGCAACAAAGTGCGGTTAAAATGGTTTGGTGATGGTTCTAACCTGCATCGCGTTTGGGATAGCGAAATGATTGATGGTACAAGACTGAGTTTTACTGAACTGGCCGATGCTGTTGGCAAACCAGCCAAAGAGACCATTCAAAAATTACAGCAGGCAGGCGTTCGCGATTGGGCCAATGAATCTATGAATATGCGCAAACAGGTTTACGCAACGGGTGATGGAAACCTGGGCTATAAATATTCCTACCAGAATTTTGGAAGCGTGAAGCAACGGATTTTAGAAGCAGGGGTGAGGTTGGCCGGGGTGTTGAATAGTATTTATAGTCGTTAAAAATGAATTTGAAAGCATTAATTTTTTCCATTTGAAATTACTCATACCTTTAGGCAAGCAAAAAAATAACCCTATGAAAGTTTATAGAATCCTTTTGACTTTAGTGCTTCTGAGCACCAGTTTGATTATTAACTCTTGTAAAAAAGATGATCCGGGCATTGCCGATATTTTAATAGTGGCTGACCGAAAGACAGGAGAAATATTTCAGGTTAATTTATCTACGGGGGAATTAACCGAGGTGACTCAGGTGATGTACAATGGTACCGGGCTGTCAGAAATTCGTGGCATGGTATACAACCCATCCAATAAAACAATTTACGTCTCATCCACCGATAACACTATTGATGGCCTAACTGATGATGGGATGGGAAGATTATATTCTATCAACCCTGAAACACAGGTGGCCACCCGCATAAACTCAAACCCCAATGACCATTGGTATGGCTTGCCGGATATTAAAATCACCTCCGATAACAAATTGCTTGCCTCTGTTTGGCATAAGATAGCCGGCCCTTTAGCCAACTCAGCTCCGGGGCTTATTAAATTCAATTTAGATGGGAGCGTGAACAATCAATATATCTTTCTTTTTGATGATGCCACAGAGGCAGATATTTGTTGTGGAATGGGCATTGTGGAGGGAGCCAGTGCAACCGAATTAATTGTTGGCAGTTACGAATTAGAGATTTACACATCTAATTTAACTGGAGAAGTTTCATTAAAGGGTACCTTGACTTTACAGGGTTTTGATGCCGCATCAGCTACCGATAATTACTATATTAAAAATATGGTTAAGCATTCTAATACGATTTATGCGGTGGTTTACTCAGATTACGATGGCATCACATACTTGGCTACCGTTGACCTCACGAATAATAAGTTGATTAAGGTAGGGGCAATGGGAGATGAAACTGTTCAATACCATGGTCTTTCGGTAATCCCAGGGAATTTGTTTTAAAACTTATTGCATTATTGTGTAATCAAACCTCGGGTTTTTGCGGCACGAGGTTTTTTCATATTCAAAAATCTTATGAGGAAAATATTCATCTCCACTCTTGCTTTGACCGGAATGCTTTTTCTGTTTCAACACTGCGATGAGAAGCTCGATCCTAAACTTGCTGTAGTAACCACCACCGCCATCACAGCCATTATCCCTGTCAGTGCAACATCAGGAGGCGAAGTTGTGATGGATGGAGGGGCTACAGTAACGGCCCGTGGAGTTTGCTGGAGCACTTCTGCCAACCCAACCGTAGATGACGATAAAACTTCAGACGGTTCAGGAACTGGTGTCTTTGTTAGTTCATTAATCGGGTTAACCGGGGGAACTACCTATTTCGTTCGGGCTTACGCAACCAATTCGGCCGGAACGGCCTATGGTAATGAAGTTGAATTTACTACCAGTCCGGCACCTACGGTGCCTGAACTTTCAACGGTTGTGGTGTCCAATATTACAGCTAACGCAGCTTCATCTGGAGGAAGTATTTCAAGCGATGGCGGTGAGGCTGTTACTTCGCGTGGTGTTTGCTGGAGCACTACAACTGCACCAACCATTGCCAACAACAAATCATCCGATGGAACCGGCATTGGCGCCTTCACCAGCAACTTAACAGGACTTTCACCAGCCACCATGTATTTTGTTCGTGCTTACGCAACCAACTCAGTAGGCACAGCCTATGGCGATGAGGTTTCATTTTCAACTGCATCCATAACAGCAACTTTTTTTGTTGTAAAAGACGGAAGCATTTTTAATAACCAGGCCGGAACAAGCCCCAATGGAAATTATAGTGCAGGTGCAAGTGAATTGCTGCAAGTTGGATATGCTTCACCTACTCAAATTTACGCCCGGACTTTAGTTCAATTTGATTTGAGTTCTATTCCTGCTAACTCCATAATTGAAAGTGTAAGGCTGGAATTTACTGCGGGCAGTTCAGGCACCAACATTCCAACTATTTATGTCCATAAATTAAACCAATCCTGGACGGAAGGGACAACCGCAGAAGGTGGCACGAATTGCAAGTACAACACGAATTGTAATATTCAGGGAGTAGCAACCACGGGTGTTGATGCTACCTGGAATGAAAACAGCTACTCCGGAACTAATTCCAATCCATGGTCAACCTTAGGGGGAACGTTTAATGGAACTTCAAGTGCTGTTTCAACCGATGCCGGGGCTACATCTATACTTTATCTTGCAACCGGCTTAAAAGATGATGTACAGAATTGGGTTTCGAACTCATCCACCAACTTTGGATGGTTACTTAAAACCGACTTCATCACTACTACATCAGCTATGCGAAGGTTTTATAGCCGCGAAGGGGCAACGGCTTCAGGAAACCCGGCAACAGCCCCCAAACTTGTGGTGATATATCATTAACACTTTTTCATGGGTGCATTTCAATTTGTCACGGGTAGACAATTAAACATTCGACCCCTACGGGGTCGGTTTTATTAAGGTAATCCGTTCTACAGAGATTTAATCCCTATCGGGATTATCAATAGAATAGGACTCCAGAGGAGTCCTATGTTTGTAGAGGGCGAATCCATAATGCGG
>JAYUHI010000218.1:0-1986 GCA_043767095.1 Bacteroidota bacterium | reverse complement strand
TGGTTAGCCAATCATATTTTAATGCCGGAATGTAGTTTTCCTTTTTCAAAGTGAGTGGCATTTCAAAATAAGGGGTGTTCTCCAATTTTGGAGAAGCGAAAGACCTAACAGGTCTTGCATTCTTCCGATAAGGAGGCTTGTTAGGTCTAACGTCCGCTTTAACAAACAGTGGTACATATAATAAAAGGGAAACTTTTTTTCAGGCTAAAATTAAAGCGTTTCAGCCGTACTTCCGCATTTCAGCATCCGTTGACCCATGTAGGGATTAATGATCTGTTTTGTACTGCTAAGCCAGTTTGCGCCATCTCCATTTTTTGCCATCGGGCAAAACTGATAATACAATTCTGATTCGTTTGGATGATAGGCTTTCACCAGGGCAAACATCGCCTCACTCAAGGTGCTAAGTTCCAGCCGGATTTCTTCAATGTCTGCGCTTTCACTGATGCCTTTGAGGCTTTGATTGAATTTAGCCTGTTGAACGTGATAGAAGTCCATCTGTTCGCCCATGAGTTTCGTCATATCAAACTGGCTCACGGTTACGGCTAATTTTTTCGCTGAGGCCTTTGCCCCATCCTGGTTATCTTCAATCAATGCCTGGTTTAATGCAAAATAATCCGTGAGAAATCCGTTGATCTGCTTTTTTACCGAAGCGTCAACATTTTCAAAAGCTTTCACTTCGGTGGTTTCTGTGGTTTTAGCTTTCTCCATCTGATCATGCCCTTCATGACTTTCAGACATTTCTTTTTTGTTGCCCGAACAGCCGGAGATGAATACCACCACCGCGAATACCAGGACAATTACAATTGCATTTTTTGTTTTCATAGTTTGTTTTTGATTTTTGATTTATTCGTTTTTAAAAAGTTTGTTTTTTGATTTGATGCCCTAATGCCTAATCCCTAATCCCCAATCCCTAATGCCTATGCCCCGCCATTGGGTCCCCGCCTTTTTTAAGAACAAGCTCTCCATAAAGCAAATAGGCCCCCGTAATCACTACGTTCTCTTTTTCATTTACTCCATCAGTGATCTCGACTTTTTCAAAATTCTCCAAACCGGTCTTCACCATGCGTGGTTTGAATGAACCGTCCTGATCCAGTATCCACACATGACTCCCTTTGGCATCGCGTATCACCGCATCAACCGGAAGGGCAATGACTTTCCTTTCAGAATGCGAAAGTATAACTGAAGCCTGCATGCCTGGCAAAAATTCACGCTTCGGATTATTGATCGCTGCGCGTAACATGATGATCTGGCTGGCTTGCCGGTATTCCGGGCTTATGAAAGTGACTTTCCCTTCGACAGGTGCATTTTCAAATCCACTCACTTGCACTCGAACTCTATCACCGGTTTTCACGAATGATGTCTCGCCAGGATAAAGTTCTGCCTCCACCCAAACCTGGTCCAATTTTTCAATGCGGTACAAGGCGCTGCCTTCCGATACATACTGGCCCTCGGTAACATCAATTCGTGCGATGACTCCCGATGCCGGTGCAAAAAAAGTAATCCTTGAATCAGGTTTTCTTCTTTGACGAAGTTGCTCTACTTGTTCTTTAGTCATTCCGAACAGCACGAGCTTTTTTTCCGAAGCCTTAAGAAAAGATTCGTAGCGCTTCTCTTTCAATTCCTCTACCTGACGAAGGGCTAGCAGATATTCCTGCTGAAGAGTTAATAAAGCCTCGCTGTACATTTCATAAAGAGGTTGCCCCTGCCCTACCCGCTCACCGGCTTCTTTAAAATATAATTTTTCAATCCGGCCTTGCACCCGGCTGCTCACCACTTCTGTCTGTTCTTCATTCACCATCAAGTTTCCATTCAGCATGGTAGTCTCGCCCATATTTTCCAATCGCGTGAGCGTGGTGGAGATGTTGGCCAACTTGATCTGACTTTCACTCAGCATGATTGATCCGTCATCACTTGCTGTTGCGTTCACCTTTACTAAATTCATTCCGCAAATCGGGCAAGTGCCCGGCTTATCCCGAACAATTTGAG
>JAYUHI010000217.1:0-11302 GCA_043767095.1 Bacteroidota bacterium | reverse complement strand
AGTCCACAAAAATGTCCAAACCTTCCAAAAGGTTAAAGGCTGCTTTGGATGACGATTATAGAAGTTTAATCTTGAAAACTTAAAAGCGATTTCCCTGGCCACCCATCCCCCTCCTCCGGCACTGTCAAATTTTTTCCCTTCATTACCGAAATAGCTTTGTAACCTTCCCAGATTTTCTTGTTGCCATCAGGTGTTTCTTCAAACACCGACCATTCGTATCCATATTGTTCCCAGCCGTTGCCGAGTTCAATATAATTCTGATGGGTGAGCGCCAAGGCAGAAGTTATTGCCTCCGATGATGAAGGGAATGAATTTTCCTGGATGTACCAATCGCCCCGGAAGGGATCAGCCGGGCCCTTGCGAATGTGATAGCTCATGTTTGAAAGACTTGATCATGACTCTTGGGATGGAAGCCCCATGCTCCCCCCCTTCGGCCTGCCTGCCTGCCCGCCATTTGATTTTGGCAGGTGGGCCGGACAGGCATGGGGGCGGGGGGCTTTACTTCAGCAACTGCTCCAGCGTCCGCTCCAAAGCCTGTCCCCTCAATCCCTTGGCAATAATTTTTCCCTCTTTGTCCAATAAGAAATTCGCGGGGATGGATTGCACCCCATATTGAACAGCCACCTCATTGCGCCAAAATTTTAAGTCGGATACGTGAGGCCAGGTGAGTTGGTCGTCTTTGATAGCCTGCAGCCATTTGTCTTTGCTGTTGTCGAGCGATACACCAAGAATCTCCAGATTCCGGTTTTTAAATTTTTGATAGGTGCGCACCAGGTTGGGGTTTTCCTGCCGGCAGGGGCCGCACCAGCTCGCCCAAAAATCAATCAATACATACTTGCCTCTGAACGATTCGAGAGTGATAGGTTTTCCCTGAGGATCGGACTGTGAAAACAGCGGAGCGTTCTTGCCAATGTTCAGTCCTTCCTTCCTGGCCATCAGTCCATCCAGAAAATTTCCGTAATAGCTTTTCTTCACATCGGAAGTAAAGCCATCGAACATAGGGCGCATCATAACCGGGTCGCCATTATCAGCATAATTCAAAATCATAACCAATGGACTCACAAAAGATTGGGTATGGGTTTTTATCCAACTTTGAATCGATGAGTCTTTTTTCTGTACCGTCAGATTGAAAACATTTTCCAGGCTATCCTGCTTGGGCAGCAGTTCACCGGACTGTTCCAGTTCGCTATACACTTGTTGGATGGATGCGAGTTTCAGATCGTAGCTGGCTACCATGGAATTGTATTGACTAAACTCTTTGTTGGAAAGGGAACCTGAGATTTTCGCGTTAGCGATGTTGCCTTTCACCGCGTCTATCTGAACAATGCCGTTGTCGGCAAAAAATAAAAGCCTTCCGGCCGGATCTTCCTTTATCACTAAAGAATAAAGCGTGGGCGATGGCTGGGTTATTTTCACTTCAAATCTTCCCTGGGCAAGGGGCGCATCGAATGTTTTCTTTTGCCCGAAAACTTCTGTGGTCACACTGACCGTGCCGATGCTTAACCCTTCAATTTTACCTTTAACGATCAGGGCACCCGTTAACGGGGAACTCTGGGCAAATCCGGTTTTCCAGGAGAGAATCAGGCACAAGGCAACGAGAGCAGAAAGAATACTTTTTAACTTCATTATATTTATTTGAGTTTGTTCAAGAGCAATGTTTACATATAACAACAAACAGCATGCATTTATTAGTGATCATTCGTGAAATTCCTGCCTGTCCGGCAGGCAAGCATGCCTGAATTAAAAAAACCATCCCGACAAATATCGGGAGCAAAACAACGAAAAACAGAGGCTATCTCTATATTTACCACTCGAAAAATAATGCCAATATGCTCACCATTCTCGCCAGTTCATCAATAGCGTTTACGCTGATTATCCTGCTGCTTGTGGGATTATTGTTGATTGCCCAGAAAAAGCTGGTTCAATCGGGGCCGGTTAGAATCACCATTAACGGGGAAAAAATAATTACCGTTTCGGCTGGCAGCTCGCTTTTATCAACGTTGAGCAATGAAAAAATATTTCTTCCCTCAGCTTGCGGAGGTGGCGGCACCTGCGCCATGTGCAAGTGTGTGGTGGAAGCGGGCGGTGGCGATGTGCTGCCAACAGAAATAGGGCAACTGAGCCGGCAGGAGCGCAAGGAAAATGTGAGGCTGGGCTGCCAGGTGAAGGTGAAGCAGGATTTAAATATTCGCATTTCGGAAGAAATTTTTGGTATCAGGAAATGGGAGTGCGAAGTAGTTTCAAACTACAACGTGTCCACTTTTATAAAAGAGTTTGTGGTGAAACTGCCTCCGGGGGAAACCTTAAAGTTTGAAGCGGGCGGTTACATACAAATTGATGTTCCTCCCATCACGGCCGATTTTAAAACGATAGACATCACCCCTCATCCAGAACTCGGTCACAAGCCCGAGGTTTTCAAAAGTGATTGGGATAAGTTTAAGCTGTGGGATTTGAAAATGAAAAACGAGGAAGGCATCTTCCGTGCTTACTCCATGGCCAACCATCCTGCTGAAGGGAACATTGTGATGCTGAACATTCGAGTGGCCACTCCTCCCTGGGACAGGGGCAACAACAAATGGATGGATGTGAACCCGGGCATTTGTTCATCCTATATTTTTTCAAGAAAGCCTGGAGATAAAGTGATGATCTCCGGCCCTTACGGTGAATTTCATATCAACAAGACACAGCGTGAAATGATTTACATTGGCGGTGGCGCAGGCATGGCTCCGTTGCGCGCACAGATTTTTCATCTCTTCCACACCGAGAAAACCAATCGCAAAGTGTCGTTCTGGTATGGGGGCCGCTCGAAGAAAGAACTTTTCTACATGAATCACTTCCATAAAATTGAAAAGCAGTTCCCCAACTTTAAATTCTATGTGGCGTTGTCAGAACCTCTGCCCGATGATCATTGGACGGTGAAGCAAAACATGGATGACCAGGCTGCCGATGGATACATCGGTTTCATCCACAAATGTTTATACGACAAATATCTGGGCGAACATCCGGCCCCCGAAGATGTGGAATATTATCTCTGCGGTCCGCCATTGATGAACGCAGCTGTTCTCAAAATGCTCGATGAAATGGGCATACCTAAAGAGAACGTGAGGTTTGATGACTTTGGAGGGTAAGAAGGAGTATGCCCTGCCTGTCCGGCAGGCAGGCGGTTTCAGGTTGCCTGTTTAACTTTGATTACATTTAAAGTAACAATGACTGTAGAGGCAATAAAAAATATTGTAACACCTATTCTATTAAAGAATAAAGTAAAGAAAGCCTCCTTGTTTGGATCCATGTCTCGTCAGCATTATTCGGATGAAAGCGATGTGGATATTTTGGTTGAACTCGATGAATCAAACAGCCTGTTAGACTTTATTGGTATCAAGTTAGAGTTGGAAGAAGCACTCCACAGAAAAGTTGACCTGGTAGAATACGGAGCCATTAAGCCCGCTCTAAAAAAGTATATCCTTAAAGACCCAATACCAATTTATGGGTGAGAGGCGAGAAGTGAAACATTTTTTGGACGACATTTCAGAGTCGATTGAGAAAATATATTCGTATTCGGTTGGTCTATCAGAAGAGAACTTCCTAATCAATTTTGAAAAACAAGATGCCATTTGCCGAAGAATTGAGATTATAGGGGAGGCTGTTAAAAATATTCCCGAAGAGATGCGGGTTAGCTTCCCGGAAGTTCAATGGAAGAAAATTGCTGGATTGCGGGATGTTGTAATCCATAATTATTTTGGGGTAGTTCCCGGTCGCTTATGGAAAATTATCAAACAAGATTTGCCTCAATTAGGTGAACAGATCAATAGAATAAAAAATACTTTAAGCTAAATTAAAATACAATTCTTCTGAATAAGTAGTTCCTGTTAAGATTATTCAGTAACGGACAAGTTAGAACCATAATGATTCCTTCCAAACGCTACATGCAACGGGATGGGTATCACTCAAACGGTAACTAAGTTTTTATGATCTTTGTTATATGAAGACTAAACTGAGTTGGGGCCTGTTTTTCTTGATGGCTTGTTTAACATTTAAGGTGGCATCCAGTCAGACAGAAATTAATGGCAAGGTTGTTTCAGTTATCGATGGCAACACCATTGAATTTCTAAGTTCAGAAAACGAATCCTTTAAATTGATTTTAACCGGCATCGATTGCCCGGAACTGGATCAGGACTTTGGCGAGGAAGCAAAACAGTTTTTGGAAACACTCTTGTTCGGGAAAGAAGGGGTGGTGTTGATTGAAAGAAAGGATAGAATGGGAAACCGCGTGGGCAGCATTCAGATAAACAACCAAAGAGACCCCCGGCAGGAATTGTTAGAAAATGGCCTCGCCTGGACAACGGAAAAGAACTCCAGCCACGCCTTTGATGAAATAAAAGTTCAGGCTAAACATCTGGGAAAAGGCCTTTGGTCTCAGAAAAACCCCACAGCCCCGTGGGTTTACCGCAGGCAGCAAAGCATGCTGATTGCCAAATCAAGTTGATAATATGATAACCGGCTGATTATCTTTGACCGATGATCGGTAGGGTTAACTCTTTACGAAAGGTTGTTTTCACCACGTTTGTTGTGTTGGGGGTAATAGTATTTGTCATTCCAGCAGACGCACAACTTTTCAAAAGGAAGAAATCGAAAAGCGAGGAGAAAGAACCTGCCGCCTATGCCTACCAGACTTTCAGCACCACGAAACGAAAAGAAAAAAGGCGTGGCTATGCGGGGGATGAAGCCCGCTTTCAATTTGAGAAACCATTGGAGCCGGTTCCTTACGGAAAAATTGACCGGGAGGTGGATTATTCCAAGGCTCCATACTTTGGTCATAAGCGCCCACCCGTTCGCAGGCCGCCCGGCAGCATGAAATTGTGCAAGGTGTGCGGGATTAAACATTAAAGATTATTCTGTTCAGTAATCGACTGTCTCACTAAATTCAAAGAGTGAACATTGCGGATCATATCGAAAACACATTACTTCATCCAACAATCACACAAGCAGATGTTGACCGGCTTGTTGCCGAAGCCAGACAATTTAAGATTTTCGGAATTTGTGTTCCGCCTTTTTGGGTGAAGCGGGCAAGGCGTGAGATTGGAAGTTTGCCTATTACACTGGTTACAGTAGCAGGGTTTCCTCTCGGTTACTCGATGACGGAAACAAAATTGGATGAGATCAAACGCGCGATTGATAACGGTGCCGATGAAGTGGATGTAGTATGGAATATTTCTTCTTTCAAAAGTGGCCACCCCTGGACTAAAGTCGAGATTGCCAAGTGCGCCAAGCTCTCGCACGATCATCAGAAAATACTGAAAGTAATTATTGAAACCGCCTACCTTTCTGAAAATGAAATCAAAGAGGCATGTAAATTATGTGTTGATGGCGGAACAGATTTTGTCAAGACCTCCACGGGCTTTGCACCAGCAGGGGCAAGGTTGGAAAATATCAAATTAATGAGAAGCACTTTGCCAGCTTCAGTTGGCATCAAGGCATCGGGAGGAATAAAAACTTTTGAACAAGCCGTTGAATTGATTGAAGCAGGTGCTGATAGAATTGGAACTTCCAGCGGAGTTACAATAATCAATGGAATCCCTAATGCCTAATCCCCAATCCCCACCCCATGAGTCATTTTTTAGACAATGTTTTTCCCGATGAAGCCTCCATCCCAACAACGGTCAAACTTCCGCAGCCCATCGACCAGCGTGAATACCTCATCAATGGGAAAATTATTTCCTGGGATGGTCCACTGGCCCCCGTGTTAAGTCCGGTGTTTGTAAAAAAAGGTAATGCGTACGAGCAGAAAGTTATTGGAAGCACACCATTACTCACCTCAAAAGAATCATTGGAAGCACTTGATTCTGCATCGCAGGCTTATGATAACGGCCAGGGTGTTTGGCCAACCATGCATGTGGCCGATAGGATTGATCACGTTGAAATGTTTCTCCACCTGATGAAAGAGAAGCGCACCGAAGTAGTGAACCTGCTCATGTGGGAAATAGGCAAAGCCCAAAAAGATTCCGAAAAAGAATTTGACCGCACAGCCGACTACATTCTGGATACCATCAATGCTTTAAAAAAGCTCGACCGCAAATCAGCCGGCTTTGTTCAGGATCAAGGCATCCTGGCGCAAATCAGGCGGGTGCCATTGGGCGTTGCGTTGTGCATGGGCCCTTTCAATTATCCGCTCAACGAAACATTCAGCACGCTCATTCCAGCACTCATCATGGGCAACACAGTAGTTTTCAAACCGGCCAAATATGGTGTGTTGTTGATTCGTCCGTTACTCGAAGCCTTTCGCACCAGTTTTCCGGCCGGGGTTATCAATATTATTTATGGCCGTGGACGGGAAACCGTTGGCGCGCTGATGGAGACAGGAAAGATTGATGTGTTTGCTTTCATCGGCACCAACAAGGGCGCCAACGATTTAAAGAAACTTCATCCCAAACCACACCGGTTGAAAGCGATATTGGGGTTGGATGCCAAGAACCCGGCTATCATTTTGCATGATGCCGATTTAACCAACACCGTCAACGAGTGTGTGATGGGTACCCTTTCATTTAATGGCCAGCGATGTACAGCCCTGAAGATTTTATATGTTCATAAGAACATTGTGGATCAGTTCATTTCCATGTATTGTGAGGCAGTGAAGAAACTGAAAGTCGGTATGCCGTGGGAGGCAGGTGTTTCCCTAACTCCCCTTCCCGAACCTGGTAAAGTAGATTACCTGCGCATGTTGGTGGAAGAGGCTCAACAACATGGCGCTAAAGTGATGAACGAACATGGAGGCGAGTATTTAAATTCATTTTTTTATCCAGCTGTGCTTTACCCTGTCAATAAAAAAATGAAAGTGTATTATGAGGAACAGTTTGGTCCGGTGGTTGCCATTGTTCCATACGACAGCCTGGAAGAAGCGGTTGACTATGTGGTCGGTTCAAACTTCGGGCAGCAGGTGAGTGTATTCGGAAAAGACTCAAAAATGGTTGGACACCTGATCGATGCCTTTTCTAATCAGGTGGGAAGGATTAACCTGAACACACAATGCCAGCGAGGGCCAGATACCTTTCCATTCAATGGCCGGAAAGATTCAGCGGAGGGGACGTTATCGGTGGCCGATGCGTTGCGCGTGTTTTCTATTCGTACCCTGGTGGCAGCCAAGACGAGTGACGAGAATAAAGAAATTATTGGGAGCATCTTGAGAAATAGAGAATCGAATTTTTTGAGTACAGATTATATTTTTTAAGGATGATCAAATCCTACTTTGTCAAGTTTTGATTTTGAAAGCCCGAAGGGCTGATATTATTATAGAGTTGTGAGGAGGAACAAACAAACCCCGAAGGGGTGACATAATTTCACCCCTTCGGGGTTTAAAATAAAAATGTAACTCTTCTATAATAATTCCATCCCTTCGGGATTGTAACTTGACAACACAGGATCAATGCTCGGGATTTGTTACGTCATTCGAAATATTAAAGTTCAACCTTTACCATGCCCGCTCACTATCGAATTATTGTCAAAGGAAAAGTGCAGGGAGTTTTTTATCGCGCCTCAGCGAAACAAGAGGCAGAAGCGTTGCAGATCACAGGCTTCGCCAAAAACCAACCAGATGGAAGCGTTTTGATTGAGGCAGAAGGCGATGAGGCCTCTCTTCAGGAATTTATTGCCTGGTGCAAAATCGGCCCGAGTCATGCTCAGGTTTCGGAAGTAGAAGCTACTTCCGGGCAAGTAATGGGTTACACTAAATTTGAAATCAGAAAGTGAGCAAGTCGTGCCACCCTTCAAGTGGTGGCATGACTGACTGGAAATTTGAAATCCTGAATAATTTTTAATCAAGCCCCATACTGATTACCGGTAACGGCCACCTGGTCATCACTTAAGGATACTTCAAACACCTCCGAAGAAGCCCGTTTCATGTATTCATCATAATCGAATGGAATGTCTCCACCATCCAGCAGGCAACCATTCGGAACCGGAGGATAGATTTCGGCATACGTTTTCACTAAGTTCATGAACACGCGCCTGTAAACATGGCTGCGGTTTATTTTCTCTGGACTGTCAAGGCCGCTGGCGCCCATGAGTTCAACAAAACTTTCTACGGTGTTTCTATGGAAGTTCGCCACGCGGGTCACTTTATCTTTAACAACCAGGCCTTTCATGAAATAAGGATCTTGAGTAGTAACGCCTGTGGGGCAGGTATTTTTGTTACACTCCAACGCCTGAATGCAGCCCAGGGCCAGCATCATGGCGCGGGCGCAGTTGCACGTATCCGCGCCCAGGGCCATTGCGCGGAGCATGTGGAAACCGGTGAGCACCTTTCCGGCAGCAATAATTCTCAACTGGCCGCGTATGCCAAAGCCTCTGAGAGCATCATCCACGAAAGAAAGCCCATCCAGCAATGGCATGCCTACAAAATTCGAAAACTCCGGAGGCGCTGCCCCAGTTCCGCCCTCACCTCCGTCAACGGTTATAAAATCCGGGTAGCTGTTCAGCTTTACCATGGCTTTGCAAATGGAAAGGAACTCGCTCTTCCGCCCGATACATAATTTAAATCCGACCGGCTTGCCACCAGACAAATTTCGAAGCTTCGCGATGAAATTAATAAGTTCAATTGGGGTGCTGAACGCGCTGTGGAAGGGTGGCGAGAAAACTGTAGTGCCAGGCTCCACCAAACGGATAGCGGCAATTTCAGGTGTATTTTTCTTTCCCGGCAGAATCCCGCCATGACCGGGCTTGGCGCCCTGAGATAATTTTATCTCAATCATTTTTACATTGGGCTTCATGGCGTTGGCTATAAATGCTTCTTCATTAAAATTGCCCGCTTTGTCGCGTGCGCCAAAGTAGCCCGTGCCTATTTGCCAGATAATATCCCCGCCCGGCTCAAGGTGATAGGGGCTCAATCCTCCTTCGCCCGTATTGTGGGCGAAGCCTCCCAATTTTGCCCCACCGTTAAGCGCCAGAACCGCATTCTTGCTGAGCGATCCGAAACTCATGGCTGAAATATTCAGTACGCTGCAATCGTAGGGTTGCTTGCAATCCTTTCCTCCAAACCGCAAACGAGGGTGATGATCCATTTTATGAAAATCCTTTGGTGCAATGGAGTGGGTAGTCCATTCATAGCCTTCGGCATACACATTCAATTGGGTCCCGAAGGGAGTAGTGTCTATCTGTTTTTTGGCACGTTGATAAATTACCGACCGGTCATTCCGGTTGATGGGCGACCCATCGGTATCTGATTCAACAAAGTATTGCTGGATTTTTGGCCGCAGGTCTTCAAACACATAACGCAACCGGCCCAGCACCGGAAAGTTTATCCGGATAGACTGCCGCTTTTGAACAATATCGGCAATGCCCATATAAACAACCGGGATAACACCAATAAACAAAAGCAACCAATCGGGGTGAACGAAAAAAGCCAGGGCCAATACACCGAGGATCATCACCACGGAAGAGAAAGCAAACAGTTGACGAGGATTCATAAGGTTTAGGTTATTGAACAAACTTACGAAAATCTGGATTCAAGTGATAAGGTTTAAGAGACAAGGGTGTACAACTGTTTTGCAGCCATCGCGCACCCCTTACCCCTAAAGGGGAACCCGCGCGCCGAGTTAGAGGGTGAGGGAAAGAAAAATTAGAAAACTGTCGTACACCAAGCGGCAAGCTTCAAGCTGTTGGCTACAAGCGGCCTGCAACTTTAAGCTGAAGCCCGGAAGCCTTAATCAAAATCCTCACCTCAAAATGCTTTTCAATAAAATGATTCATGCGGTTCTCAATCATTTGGGTTGGCCCGCTTTCGGGGAGGAACACGGTCAGGTCAAGCACAGCCTGGATAAACAAGTCGTGACGGCAAAAATTTTCCGTCCATTGAACAAATGTTTCTTTCCAGGTTTTTTGATAATGCAGTGAATGATCGGTGCCATCCCATAAAAATTCCAGTTGATTATCGCCAAACTTGAAGCGATAAATAGCGGCCAGATTTTCATAGAAGCCATCCAACCTGGTAGAGACGGGCAATTGCCCGTCTCCCGATAAATCATGATTTCTGTTTTTGGAAGAGACGGACAATTGCCCGTCTCCCGGGAAATCGTAATTATTGTTTGTGGTAGAGACGGACAATTCTCCGTCTCTACAGAAATGATAATTCCTGATTTTGGCCGTGAAAGAATCTTCCAGGCCAAGGGGATTGATCTTGAATTCGTAATGTGATTTCACCCTGTTCACCAGGCCGGTGAGTAGGTCGGTCCGGGCAAGTTGTTGGGCTTGTTCGAGCACATAATTCTTATCCAGCGGAAAGAACTTCTTTACCAAGGGGCATAAGGTTTGGTAAAAATAAGCATTAGGTTCATTTAAGCCCAAATTTCAAAATATTGGCGGAGTAGGTCGAGTAGGCAAGGGCATTTCAGCCCAAGCCTCTCACAAAACCGTACGTGAAACTCTCGCTTCATACGGCTTTTGTCAATTTTAAACCTGTTACGATAGAAACATGTTGCCATGATACAAATAACGTTGGCATAGATTTCTGAATGTTCTCCAGAAACTGATGTGCTTTCCTTAATTTGTTTCGTAACGATTTATACCTGTTCATTACCCATTTTATTAATCGCCGATGCAAACACCGAAAAATAAATGACATGGATGATGGTCGGAACTTGCCATAGTAATTTATCCATCCTTTAAGCTGCGGGTTTAACTCCGCTGCAATACTTTCTATTGTGGCACTTGTCCACCGGTGAAAGTGTGTTTGCCGCAGGGTTTCTAAAATACGTTTCCCCGATTTGGCGCTTATTGCTAAATCAAAACCTAAGAACAGATGCCCGTCTTTTGTCTTCGATGAGCGTGGTTTGAATGTAAACCCAAGAAAATCAAATTTTACTAATTTAAAATTTCCTGTCCGCTTGTGGTCTTTGCAATAAACAAGCTTCGTCTTTTCGGGGTGCAGTTCCAGCTTACAATCCTGCATGCGTTCGCTCAACCTTCCCAGCACGTATTTTGCCTGTTCTTCCGATTTGCAATGAATTACAATATCATCAGCATACCGTTCAAACTTAACCCCTTTAAAGTGTTTGGTCAGCCATTGGTCGAAAGCATAGTGCAGAAATAGGTTTGCAAGCAAAGGGCTGATAACCCCACCTTGCGGTGTGCCTTTGCCCTGTTTGTATACCAGCTCGCCGTTGGCTCTCTGCACAGGGGCAGTTAACCAGCGAATGATATACAGCTTTGCCCACTTCTCGCCCACATGCTTGTCTATGGCAAGCAGCAACTTTTCATGGTCAATGTTATCGAAGAACCCCTTTGATGTCTATATCAATCACCCAGTTAAATAGCC
>JAYUHI010000216.1:0-4767 GCA_043767095.1 Bacteroidota bacterium | reverse complement strand
GATGTAAACCTCCAGTTAGTTGAGATGGTTTGCTGAAGCGTTAATTCCAGCCCCCCGTTTGTTCCCTTGCCCAGGTTAGAAGGGATTGTATTCACAATGGGATATGAACCGTTGACATCGATGGTGTAGATGCGTGAGAAAATATTTTTGATAGACCGGTAATAGAGGGACGAAAAAAACGAGCCGCTGGCCCAGAATTTTTTATAGGCTGCTTCAAAGGTGTTGGTAAACTGGGGGCGTAAATTGGGGTTGCCCGTCTTTAAGATTTCGGGATCATCGTATTTGGGAAATGGGCGCACGTCAAATTCTCCGGGGCGGTCAACTCTGCGGTTGTGAAATACAGAAATACTATTTGAATTATTGAGTCTGAAACTTAAGCGCACGTTGGGGAACAACGGAAAATATTCGTACCGGTTATTTTTATAATAGATATTGCCGGGGTCCAATTCGTAGGTTACAAACGAAGGCTCGAACCGAAGCCCTGCTTCTACATCCACCATGGTGCTTTCGCGAATGAAATTGATGTAGGAAGCAAACACATCTTCCTGATACTTCGACCAGGCGCCTAAGTTTGGATCGAGGATGGAATTTTGACCGGGCGTTAGCGTAAACGTGATTGGAATGTTTCGCAAACTGATCCGCGAACCCGTTTCCAATCTTCCTGCCCTCAAGGGTTTCACATAATCAATGGTGAAGGCATTCACATATTCATAAACTGTGAGAAAGGTTGCGTCTTTATCATTCCGCAAGGCGCTGGAATCCCCGAAAGGGAAAAATTCATCTTCACCACCACCGGTGTAAAGATAGCCCAACCTCAACTCATGGCCCGGTTGAATAAACTTATGATGAAAGTTAGCCGCATAGTTAATGAAGCGGGTGCGTTCATCTTCACGCCAGGTCCATAACCTGTTTCGCTTCCCGGTTTCCCGGTTATCATAGGGCACGTCACCACGATCAATGTGATATTCGTCTTGCCAGAGGGCAAACAGGGTGAGCGAGTTTCGGGCATTCCAAAACCAGTCGAGCCCGCCTTTGATGTTGCATAGTTTCTGCGTTCGGTTTTCCAGGAACTGCGAAGCGATGTCGGGATTGCCATCGGAATAATCGCGCGTGGTAAACTCATTAGCATTAACACGCTTCCTGATAATTCCATCGGCCTGTAAAAACCAATTGGTTTTCTTCGACCTGAAGTTCATGCTCAGGTTGGGGTTGAGCTTTGGTGTTTGTGAATACTTCGGTGATAGACGAGGCAGATTTTCTTTTCGTTGCCACCATTCGCCAATGCCGGTGGTCATACCCGCTTCGCCATGCAGGCCCTCTGTTTTTTCTTTTTTATAAATGATGTTGATGATGCCGGCCAATCCCATAGCATTATATTTCGCAGATGGATTGTTGATGATTTCAATCCGTTCGATGTTGGCAGCCGGAACATTGTCCAATCCTTTTTGATTTCCAAATCCGGTGAGGCTGGATTGGTTGCCATCTACCAGCACCGAAACCTGGTCGCTTCCGCGAATGGATACTTTACCTTCTGGAGAAACAGTTACGCCCGGAAGATTGCGAAGTGATTCAAGGACTGAACCCGTTTGTTGTGAAATGTTCTCGCTGAGATCGAACGATTTTTTTTCGAGGCCTGCCGAAACAATTTCCTTTTGTGCTGAAATGATTACATCGCCCAGGTTTTCTGATTGCGGACTGAGCAGGATTTTTCCCAAATCAAAAACCTTGTTCAAATCACCTACCACCAGGTCATATTCGACTGGCTTAAATCCAACAAACGAAACCGTGATAACGTAATTCCCTTTCGGAATGCCGGCCAATGTAAAACGCCCTTCCGGTCCGCTCATGATGCCGGTCATTAAAGCGCTGTCCTTTTTCGATTTGATCAGGATGGTTGCATAGGGAAGGGAGGTATTAGTGGATTGATCCATAACCAACCCCGATATCGTGGCCGTCTCCTGACCGCGAGTTTCAAGAGTTAACAGGTTGAAGAGAAAAATCAGTATCGAAATGTATCTCATGTCTAAGTAAAAGCGCGCGAAGTTACCCGATGATCTTGATTTAAATGGTGCTGACTTATGCGGCAAAAAAAATTAATTAATCATTCCATTTGCAGGTGACAAAAGTATTCTATCATATTTGTTTAACAAAATTGTTAAACATGCCTGAGACCATTGAAAAAGCTACGGAAACCTTGATTTTAGATGCCGCCATGAAGATTTTCACCCAACGTGGCTTTGCCGCTGCCCGCACGGAAGAGATTGCCAAAGAGGCCGGAATTAACCGGGCTTTGTTGCATTATTACTTCCGCGACAAGCAAACCATGTTTAACATTATTTTCGAGACCAGGTTTAAAGAATTTTTTGGAGGCATCTTCAATATTTTCGGCTCCGATAATAACCTGCTCGATAAAATCAGGTTGCTCATTGAGCATGAGATCAACACGTTTATCGCCCACCCCGACCTGGCGCGCTTTATCATTGCCGAAGTGGCCAATCACCCGGAGCGCTTGATTGAGTACGGTAAAAAGTTAGGAATTAATCCGCGGGTCTTCCTCGAAAATTTTGAAAGGCAAGTGAAGCAGGAGGTGGAATCAGGAACGATTAAGTCCATTCATGGGCGCCAACTCATCATGAACATCATGTCGCTTTGCATTTATCCATTTGTGGCGCGGCCCATCATCAGCACTATGATGCAACTCGATAACCAGGCTTTTGACCAGATGATGGAAGCCCGCAAAAAAGAAGTACATCAATTTATCATGAACGCATTAATACCGTGAGTCATGAAGGCGTTGAAATTTATTACGCTGCTTTGCGCATTGCCTTTTGTTCAACAAACTCTTCAGGCACAGCCTGCCAGCATCACGCTCGAACAATGCTATGAATTGGCGAGGCAGAACTATCCGTTGATAATCCAGAAAGACCTCCTCGCGCAAAGCAAGGAGTTTACTATTGCCAACGCGCATTCAGGTTATTGGCCTCAGGTGGCGCTGTTTGCTCAGGCAACTTACCAGTCGGCTGTAACTAAGGTAGATATATCAGGCTGGACAAATTTTGACGTTCCATCAATCTCTAAAGATCAGTACAAGGTTTACGCGGAGGTCAGTCAATCCCTTTACGATGGCGGGGCAATCAAACGCTCATCGGCTCTACTCGAGACCAATGCTTTGCTGGAAGATCAGCGGGTGGAAGTTGAATTGTATAAAATCAAAGATCGGATCAACCAGATTTATTTTGGCGTGCTGTTGCTCGACCAGCAAACCCTGCAAGTTGATCTACTGAGAAAGGACATTCAAACTTCGATGGCCAAAGTAAAAGCGTCCATCGAAAATGGAACGGCCTTCCGCATGAATGCCGACCTGCTGCAGGCTGAGATGTTAAAGTCCGATCAGCGGTTGATTGAAATCAGATCTGCGCGAAAAGCATTCATGGATATGCTTTCCGTTTTTATAAAAAAAGAATTACCCGAATCAACCGCCCTAACGCCACCGGTTACAACGAATCTTTCTTTCTCCGATGATATTAACCGGCCAGAGCTAAGGTTATTCAACTATCAGCGCCAGTTAGTTCGGAGCCAGTTTGAATTGACCAGTACGCGGAACATGCCGCGGGCTGGGTTGTTTGTGCAAGGGGGGTATGGAAAACCTGCCCTGAATTTTTTGAAGAATGAATTTGAAACTTATTACATCGGGGGATTACGGTTGAGTTGGAACCTGACCGGATTCTATAATTCGAAAAGGGAAAAGCAACTGCTGGATATGAACACCAAACTGGTCGATACCCAGCAAGATTTATTCTTGTTCAGCACCAAACTTTCCCTTCGCCAAAGTTCTGCCGAAGTAACCAAGTTGCAGGAGTTGATTACTATTGATGATCAGCTGGTGAGCCTGAGGGTTAGAATAAAAGAAACTGCCCAGGCACAACTGGGTAATGGAGTGATAACGGCTAACGATTACCTGCGCGAACTGAATGCCGAAGACCAGGCCAAGCAAAACCTGTTGCTCCACAAAACACAGTTGATGATGGCCATCTACTCGTATAATTCTATCTCAGGAAAATGATAAAAGAAATGAAAATGAAATACATTGAGTTTGTTTTTTCGATTGCTTTGCTCGCCTCCTGCACCAGCAGCGATAACAACTTCGATGCTACAGGAACCTTTGAAGCCGATGAAATCATTGTCTCCTCCGAAGCCACCGGAAAAATTGTACAGCTCGATATTCAGGAAGGCCAGACATTGCAGGAGCAACAGATAGTTGGCTTCATCGATACGACCCAGCTTCAACTCAGAAAAAAGCAGCTTCAATATTCCATTGCTGCGGTGCTGGCCCGCAGGCCCGATGCAGCCTCGCAATTGTCAACCATTACCGAACAACTGGCTACGGCCAATCGCGAAAAGCAACGAATAATAAACCTGCTGAAGGCAGATGCGGCCACTCAAAAACAACTGGACGACTTGAATGCGCAAATTGATCTGCTCAGGAAACAATACGATGCCCTGCAAACCTCATTGGCCATTACCACCCGCTCTCTGCAAAGTGAAACCCTTCCCTTTCGGGCTCAGTTGGAACAAGTGCAAGATCAAATCAAGAAATCGGTTATCGTTAATCCAAAAGCCGGAACCGTTCTCACTCAATACACAATGAAAGATGAAGTGGTGAATGCGGGCAAGGCGCTTTATAAAATTGCCGATCTGAATACCGTCACCCTTCGGGTTTACATTTCCGGAAGTCAGTTGTCGGAAATAAAACTGGGACAAGATGTA
>JAYUHI010000215.1:0-11336 GCA_043767095.1 Bacteroidota bacterium | reverse complement strand
GCAGGCTTCGGAGGAGGATTGGCCACCATTGGAGTTCTTTATTTCATCATTGTTAGACGAGCCAGACCGGCCATTAATCTCTGGCAGATAATTGCTATTTCCATGTCGGTAGGATTCTCATCGGCATTAGTTGTTCACTTTGTAATTGGCTATACAACTTTTATTCATTTGCTCCCGGCATACTTTGGCGCTTCCACCAGTTTTGTGGGATTAGTTTTAACCTATAAAAAAATGAAAGGGTTGTAGTTCCTCTAAGAAGTGAGTAACAACTACCCAGTTGATGCCAGAAAGTTTTTACTTGTCCCCATTAGTTCCCCGTCTATCTTTGCCCGCTAATTCAATAGACTTGTCACTCATTCTCTGGTTCTTTGTCTGCTTGTTCATCATCCAACTGATCTATTGGTCTATTTTTTATTTCTCCCTGAGCCAGGAAGTTAAATCAGGAACAGCCATGAATGTGCCAGTCTCGGTAATTGTATGTGCGCACGATGAAGAACAAAACCTGCGGGAGTTGCTTCCCTTGCTCCAGGCGCAGAACCACCCGGAGTTTGAGATGATAATTGTGGATGACCGAAGTAATGATGGCACGTACGATTTTCTGTTAGCTGAAACAAAAAAAGACGCTCGCCTCAAATTGGTTCATGTTAACCAAAAGCCCGATCACGTCAATGGAAAAAAATACGCACTTACCCTCGGCATTAAAACTGCGAAGTATGACTGGGTTTTGCTAACGGATGCCGACTGTCGCCCAGCTTCAACCGAATGGATCAGGCAAATGGCCGGAGGGTTCCCGGATGCAACCAGCATCGTGCTCGGTTACTCACCTTACCTTGCACAGACTGGTTTGCTGAACGCATTCATCCGGTTTGAAACGATGGTCACAGCCATCCAATATTTCTCGATGGCGCTGATCGGTGTCCCCTACATGGGCGTTGGCCGGAACCTGGCTTACCAAAAAAAATTATTCCTGGATAACAAAGGGTTTAGTGAGCATTTGGCAGTTACTGGTGGCGATGACGATCTGTTTGTGAACCAGCATGCCAACACCCAAAATATTTTTGTTGTGTTGAATGAGAAGTCGATTGTCAACAGTAAATCGAAAACAACATGGAAGGATTTCTACCGGCAAAAAATACGGCACCTGGCGGTGGGCAAACGCTACAAACTGAAATACAGACTCTTACTGGCCCCATTTGGTTTGAGTTGGATTCTGATTTGGCCTTCCGGCTTAGTTACCGTGTTCTCTATTTACTGGTTATGGGCAATCGCTGGAATTCTGTTGCGATGGGCAATGCAAATAATAACCGTAATCACTTTCAATAAAAAATCGGGTGGAAAGTTTGAAGTATGGAAAATCCCTCTCTTAGATTTTATTTTCGGCTTTTACTATCTTGTCGCGGGCTTTAAGGCCTTAGTTTCAAAACGGATACCATGGAAGACCTGACGGGGCGGTTCTCGACCAAAGCAATTGAAGATTTCAAGTTGATCGACATGGCCGTGGACGGTGATGAGAAGGCTTACGCTAAACTTTTACAGCGATACAAGCGACCGGTTTATCACATGATTTTAAAAATGGTTCGCAATGTGGACGATGCCGAAGACCTGACCATTGAATCATTCGCGAAAGCATTCAAGAGCCTGGCCAAGTTTAAAAAAGATTTTACCTTCAGCACCTGGCTGTTCCGCATCGCCACCAACAACTCTATTGATTTTATCCGAAAGAAAAAGCTGAATACCCTCAGTATTGAAAATACCTATACAGACGATGACGGCCAATCGGTTTCCATTGATGTGGAGGATTTAAACCTGAACCCGCAGGATGTTGCCATCAAAGCGCAGAAAGAAGAGATTGTCCAGGTGTTTGTAAACATGCTGCCCGCCAAATATCAAAAGCTGGTGCGGCTGCGCTACTTCAGTGAGTTATCGTATGAGGAAATCGCCAAAGAACTGGAAGCGCCCCTCGGCACCGTGAAAGCCCAACTGCATCGCGCCCGTGAGTTGATGTATGATTTGGTGAAGAATAAGAAGGAACACATTTAGTTGCCGGTTGCCGGTTTCCAGTTTACCGGTAACAGCAACCTGTAACAGGCAACATTCCAATGAAGTTCTCGCTCCTTAAAACAGATAAAGAAACCAAAGCCCGGGCCGGTTCCATTATTACCGATCATGGCGAAATACCCACACCTATTTTCATGCCGGTGGGTACGGCAGGTTCGGTGAAGGCTGTTCATCAACGAGAATTAGAAAATGATATTGATGCGAAAATAATTCTCGGCAACACGTACCATCTGTATCTGCGGCCAGGAATAGAGTTGCTTCAAAAAGCCGGAGGCATCCATAAATTCAATGGCTGGACTCAGCCCATTTTAACCGACAGCGGTGGCTACCAGGTTTATTCCCTTTCGGATAATAGAAAAATAAATACAGAAGGAGTCACCTTCAAATCGCACATCGATGGTTCGAAGCATTTTTTTAGTCCGGAGTATGTGGTGGATTTGCAGCGCTCAATCGGGGCGGACCTGATCATGGCTTTCGATGAATGCACCCCTTACCCTTGCGAATATGACTATGCCAAAAAATCGTTGAGCATTACGCATCAATGGCTTACGCGATGCATGGACAGGATGAGTCAAACCCAACCGCTGTATGGATATGAACAAGCACTCCTGCCCATTGTTCAGGGAAGCGTGTATGCAGATTTAAGAAAAGAATCCGCTGAGTTCATCGCCAATCAAAATCAATTTGGTAATGCCATTGGCGGCTTGTCGGTTGGCGAACCGCATGAACTGATGTATGAAATGACGGAAATGGTTTGCGGAATACTACCTCAGGATAAACCGCGTTACCTGATGGGTGTTGGCACACCGGAAAATATTTTAGAATCCATTGCCCTGGGCATTGATATGTTTGATTGTGTACTGCCCACGCGCAATGCGCGGAACGGAATGTTGTTCACCACGCAAGGCACCATCAACATTCGAAATGAAAAATGGAAAGACGACCTCTCCCCCATTGATGCAGAACTAGGAGGTTACGTCAGCACATTTTACAGCAAGGCATACCTGCGTCATTTAATTATCAACAAAGAAATTCTGGGAGCACAGATTGCTTCGGTACATAATCTCACTTTTTATTTATGGTTAGTGAGAATGGCGAGGGAGAAAATTGTACAGGGCGATTTTAAACAATGGAAAGAAATAATGGCGAAGAAGGTGAGTGAACGATTGTGATGGGTTCGCCCCAGGTTAGTTCGGATTTGCAATCCGGACATTGAATAAACTTCCGCGCTAAGGGGGTTGTTACCGACCAACAAATTCATGTATGCCCACTTTTGGCGCAAGTGTAGTGAGATGGAATTTGCGGGGTGGCTCACCTGTGCCATGTTAATACTTAACTCTCATCTCCTAAATTTAAGAGTGGTTATTGATTTAAAAATAGAATGACCGGCAGACCAAACAAAGCACAAGTGAGCCGCGCTCAAACCAAACACACAACACTTGCGCTAAGGGAGCATATAGCCGCCCAATTTAGTACCCTTTTGTGCACCTTTTTAAAATATTCTATGGCATTTGAAATGATTCTGGATCCCGCATTAAAAATCCTCCAATGCTTTCCTAATCTCCTTCCTTAACAATTCATCCGCATTCCGCATGGCTTCTTCTTTGCCTGATACGGTTGATGAAATAGTCAGCACTTTCTCAATGCCCATTTGTTTGGCCTGCCGTTCCGTAACTTCAGAAACCCCACATATCACCCAAAGTTTTTTTTGATACTGGCGGCAAAGCCTTGCCATCCCAGACACCACCTTGCCATGTAAACTTTGCTGATCGAATTTGCCCTCACCGGTGATCACCCAATCGGCTCTTTTTATTTTTTCTTCCAGGTTCGCAAATTCTATGATGAAATCAATCCCTGGTTTTATTTCAGCATTCAGAAAGGCACGAGCGGAAACTGGCAACCCTCCCCCGGCACCGGCACCGGGAAAATCAATAATACCGGAATGATAATATCGTTCGAGTATTTGGGCGAAGTGTTTCATGCCCTGGTCTAACTTTTCAACATCTTTCGGGGAGGCCCCTTTTTGTGGGGCAAATGTAAATGCCGCTCCTTGTGGTCCAAAGAGTGGATTATCTACATCAGTTATCAAAAGAAATTTGCAACCTGAAATTTCTTTCAAAGCTTCATCGGAATGTATGCTTTCAATTTTGGAAAGATTTTCTCCGATGGGTTGGAGTATCTTTCCATCCGAACCGAAAAATGAAAAGCCCAATGCCGTGGCCATGCCAATACCGGCATCGTTGGTGCCGCTGCCTCCGCAACCCAGAACTATTGACTTAACTCCATGCGTTAATGCGTGAGCGATCATATCGCCAGTACCAACCGAAGAAGTAAGCCCTGGGTTGCGTTCGTCCTGCTTTAAAAGCTGAAGGCCCGATGCGCTCGCCATTTCAATGAAGGCTGTCTTTCCATCGGGCGAAAGCCCATAAAACGTTTCGATTGAACGAAATAGCGGATCACGTGCCTTTACAACAATCTTGCTTCCGCCACTGATTGAAGTCAAAAGATCACAGGTGCCTTCTCCACCATCGGCCATGGGGAATTTTTCTATCAAGGATTCTGGATATTGTTCTTGTAACGTTAAAGCAATTGAATCGCAAACTTGTTGGGCGGTGAGCGAGCCTTTGAACTTATCGGAGGCGAGGAGGAACCTCACCCCTGCCTGTCCGGCAGGCAGGCCCGGCCCCTCTCCGGGGCGGAGAGGCCCGCCTGCCGGACAGGCAGGGGTGCCCGCTTTTGTTATTTGTACCGTGGGTGATAGTGCTTCTCCCCTCTCCATTTTGGAGAGGGGTCGGGGGTGAGGTGATAATTGGAATGGCTGCACGTTCTTGTTTAGTCTTTAAGTCATTTTCAATTATCTACCAACTCACATCAATTCGGGTCAACGTCAAAAATAATTTTTGTCTTTCTCAGATCCGGTTCATGCAGAAGCTGATCTTCTAAATTTAAAAGGGCTGATTTAATGACTGAGAGTTGCCCATAGTTTCGTGGAATTTTCACGAGGATGTTTTGCAGAAATTCGTTTCTGATTTTTGAAACGGCAGGCTCGGCAGGGCCAAGGGTTTTAGTATTTGAAATGGTGACCATTCGTTTGGCCAACCATTGACCTGCCTGATAACAAACTTTTTTGTCGAAGTGTTTTATCGTAATTTGAATCAACCTGCTGAAAGGCGGATAGAAATTATTTTGCCTGTCGTGCAACTGGTTTTCCAGGAAGGCTGCCACATCGTGCGCTAATACAAATTGAAAAACCGGGTGGGTAGGATTGTGGGTTTGAATCAGTACGAGGCCCTGTGTTTCCCTTCGGCCAGCGCGGCCGCTCACCTGGGTGATAAGTTGAAATGCTCTTTCATAGGAACGGAAATCTGGGAAGTGCAAAATCCGGTCGGCATCAAAAACCCCAACTAAGTTTACCCGGTCGAAATCCAATCCCTTCGTAACCATTTGTGTCCCGATCAGGATGTCTGTTTTTCCCTGCTCAAAAGATTCAATGATGGTCGAGTAGCCGGTTTTGGTTCTGGTAGTATCGAGGTCCATGCGCTGCACTCCCGCATCGGGAAAAATTAGTTTCACTTCTTCCTCCAACTTCTCCGTGCCCAGACCCATAGTCAAAAGTTTTTTTCCTGAACACGATGGACAGGCCTTCGGGAGTTCATCCACATATCCACAATAATGACAGATCAGGGAATGCTTGAACTGGTGATAGGTGAGGCTGACGGAACAGTTGATACATTTCGGAACATATCCGCAGTCTTCACATTCAATGAAGGGCGAATAGCCTCTCCGGTTTTGAAACAAGATAACCTGCTCTTTCTTCTTGAGCGCCTCATCCATCCCGTTGATCATAGCGGTTGAAAGCGATCCGCGCATGGTTTTACTTTTCCGTGCTTCAACCAGGTTCACCAACTTAATGACAGGCATAGGTGATTCACGGAATCGCAAAGGCAAGGTCACCAATCCATAAGTGCCTTGAGTAGCGTGATAATACGTTTCCACCGATGGCGTTGCCGAGCCCAGCAAGATTTTAGCGTGATGGATTTTAGCCAGCATGAGCGCTGCATTGCGCGCATGGTACCGGGGCGGGCGGTCTTGCTTGTAAGATGTATCGTGCTCCTCATCCACAATGATCAGCCCCAGGTTATCAAATGGAAGGAACAGGCTGGAGCGAACGCCTACCACGCACTTTAATTTTCCATCAACAATTCCATTCCATATTTCCACCCGCTCATTGTCTGAAAACCGGGAGTGATAAACGCCCAGCTCGTTTCCAAAAATTTTCTTCAACCTCCCCACAATTTGGGTAGTGAGGGCAATTTCAGGCAACAACAATAACGCCTGCGAGTTGCTGTCGATGGCTTGTTTGATCAGATCGATATAGACTTCAGTCTTGCCACTGCCCGTTACCCCATGCAGTAATGCGGGTTTATCTTGCCGGAAGAATTCCAGGATTTGATTTCGCACTTCATACTGGTGGGTGCTGAGGGTGGGAGGAGGTTCGGGTGTGGATTCATATTCGTGAAACCGGGAAACGATAAGGTCAAACTCTTCCAAAACTTTTTGCCTGACCAAAGTTTTGAGCGCTGCCTCCGAAATATCATCCACTAAAATTTTATTCCTGGCAATCCCCCGGTCGTTTAGTTCAGGATGTTGAAATACCGGCAATTCTTGCAGCACCTTCAGAAGGGCCGCTTCCTGTTTTGGTTTTGATGCAATGGTTGTGAATAGCTCCTCCAGTTTTTGTTTGGAAATAAACTCCCGTTGAAACCGAATGTGCTTTACTTTTTTGGGCTGGTATTTCTCCCTCACTTCCTCTAATAGGAAAATAGAGTTCTTGGAGGCGAGTGATTTCAGCAAGGCAAAAATATGTTTCACTCCCAGGAATTTGGCCACCTCGGTGTAGGTTAAGGTGTCTTGTTTTAACCGGTGCAACAGCATCCATTCTTTCTCACTAAAGTCATAGCCGGGGTTATCAAAATCAAAGGCCGGATTAATCTGCACCAGCGACTCAGAAGATAATTTCAATCCCGATGGTAAGGCCGCATTGAGTACTTCACCTGCGGAACACATGTAGTAACCCGCCATCCAGTTGATCAACTGCAACTGTTGAGAAAATATTATCGGAATAGGATCAAGCAGGTCGAGGATGGATTTGGCTTCGTAATCTTTGGGAGGATTCTGGTGGATTTCCTGAATGATCCCCGTTAAAATTTTTTTGGGACCAAAGGGGACGATGGCTCGCTGCAGCAGTTGGATACTGTTGTTGAAATCGGCCGGAACCCGGTAAGTAAATAGTTTAGGGATTGGAACAGGCAGCAAGACATTGCAAAACAGGGTATTGGTTTCTGTGTCCATCAAATTGAAAGGTAATGGAAAAAGATAAAATAATTTTCAATGATACCCTCTCCGAGCCTGTCCCGCAAGGCGGGAGAGAGGGGCCGGGCCTGCCTGCCGGACAGGCAGGGGTGAGGCCAAAATAGAAAAGCCTCCCCGGCTGGAAGGCTTTCTAAAACACCCTAAAAAATTAACCCTGAGAAATTAAAATCAAAGTGGCAAGTAATAAAAACCCGCCTTTTGATGGTCAAAGATTGACTGATGCGAGGGAAATTTTTAGTTGATTTCGGGGGATACCTTACACGCAACCGATTCAAGTGGAAATCGACAGTAAAACGATAAGTAAAGGATTTGTTACACCGTTCTACTTTTTCACATTATGAAAACTGGTGTTTTTTATCGAACCGGGCTGACTAAAAAGGTGGAATAAGGTGTCAGCCTGAGCCTGTCGAAGGCTAATGTAAACCCAGATAGAGGTTTCGGCAAAGCTCAACCTGACAAGCAAAGACTTTTTAGTCAGCCCCGGCTCTTGGATGTAATACACCAAATAAGGATTAGTTAGAACGCATGAAGTCGAGCACCTCTTTTTCAAGCATCTCCGGGGTAATGCCATCCGATGCTGCGGTTGCAATAGATTGGAACAGCTTAGCCACCACAATCTTATTTAGCCCTATCCGTTCGGCATAGATCATAGCGACCTCCAGTTCAACGTCCTCAATCACCCGGTCCAGATAAATCATGTAAACCAAATGGTAAACCGATTTAAGTTTTTCATCATGCGTTTTCGGGGAGGAATAGGTTAACTGGATAAGGTCTTTGCCCAGCTTAACAATATCATCGGATGAAATGCCCATCTGAACGCTCCACTTAATAAAACACCGGGCAAAACGGCTGTCAACCTGTGGCATACTAAAGAACATAGCCAGCAAATTGAAATAGCTTTGCTTTATCTTCTCCTTTTCAACATCGTCCACCTCATCCATACGGTCAAGTTAGGTAAATGAATCCAGATTTCATTGCAATTAGCCCATTTTCGGGTTACCAACATTTATTGTCCACTTCAGTTTAAGGCTTCACAGTTACCACAGCGGACGAAAGAAGCGCTTTTTTCTGATCATCCTGTAACTGCCAATTATTGTTGAAGTAGCCTTCAGCTAATTTATTTTTTGAAGTTCCTTTAAAAAGAACGAAGTCTTTGTATTCGGCAATAGCCATCAAGGGGGCAGGCATAAACCGGAATCCTGCCGGCTCATATCCCGTCCACCAGGGCAAGCCGGAGTTCACTACAACATAATATCCATCGATGGGGAACGTGTAAAACAATCCGTAATCTTTGGCATCGGCATTTAAATGGACGGGAAGGCGATCCTGATATTTTTCAATTATGGCATTGGTTTCTTTGGTGCCGAACAAAATCAAGTTAGCGCTTTCGAAATCGGAAGGCTTCACTTCTTTATCTGAGGCTACTCTCGGAAAAAACATGATGCGGCCTAAGAAAGCATTTCTGTAAGCCGACCAGTTGGCAGCCTCTTCTGCTAATTTTCTCCGGTCAGTCAGTTCTTGTTCTGATGGATTGCCACCTGTTCCGTACACATAAACATGCCGCGATGAAAATGCTGCACGCAGTGGACCTTCGGCTCCCTGCCTTTTCGTATTTGCTGTTACTTCAAAATTACCCTGAATCCATTTTCCCTCTTTTATGAGAAAGGAAATTTTTTCAGAAGGAGTTGTTTTTACTTTGGCTCCATTAATAGAAACGGTTAGTGGCAGCCCGCTCTTGAATTGCGGATGGCCGGCCAGGGAGAGAGTGAAGCCTCCAAGCGAAGTGGCTTTCACATCCAACTGATTTGGACCAGAGAATTTAACATCTAAAGTGGCAAGCAATCCTGGATCGAGTTTGTCAATAGTTACCCAATAGGCTTTATTGTATTGGTTTTGCCTGGTGTTAAGCCGTACTTGATTGGGGAAACGGTCGCGTTTGAATTTGGAAAACCAATCGAAAATAAATCCATCGGCATAAGCATTTTCCCAACTGTTGTGGCCCACACCGGGGTACTCGGCATAGGTTACGTTGGTTCCCAGGTCTTTCAACTTTTTCACCCAGTCGCGCGAAACAGCTACGGGCACTGCCGGATCAACCTCGCCATGAAAAAAATGCATGGGTGTGTTCAGTACGTTTGGGGCAAGATCGTCAGTTCCAGGTGGAGGAGCAGGACAAACCGGAGCAATTGCGGCCCAGAGATCGGGCCGTGTGAGTCCGATCCAAAGAGAGCCGCCACCTCCCATGGAAAGGCCGGTGAGGTAAGTCCGGTCTTCATCAATATTGAACCGTTTCTTAACATCCGCTAAAACATCCATCACATCTTTCTCCGCAATGCCCTGGTAACCCATTGTGCCTCGGGCATAAGGGGAAGCAACGATATAGTCCACATCCTTCCATGCTGGAAAATAACGGGTTGCTTCAACATCGTTTTCTCCGTTGGCATTACTTTTTCCAAATACTCTTCGTAAGGCCAGCCTGTGGTTAGACCCGGCTCCATGCAGCATAACCACGAGGGGATATTTTTTTTGTGGATCGTAATTTTTTGGGATGTACAATCCGTAGGGTTGCTCGGTGTCATCGGTATCGGAAAAGAATGTAACTACCTGTGGCCCGGACGGCAAGGTTTGAGAAAATAGTTTAACAATAAAAAGAAGGAATAGTATAAGAAGGAATGCTTTAATCGATGGCATAGTAGTTATGGATTTTTAACGGTTAAGAATTTTTGTTTTAAGGTAGTTGATGCTTGACGTAACGCTCGCCAGTGCATCTTTAGGCATGTCATGTTCAACAAAGCAGTATTTAAGCCCTGCGGTTTTAGCTTTATCAAAAATCCGCTTGAAGTCGATTGTGCCTTCGCCCACAGGCAAAACGTTTTTAAGCTCCTGGTCAATATCTTTCACATGCCAGAGCGGAAAGCGCCCGGGGTTTTCCTGAAAAAGTTTTACGGGATCAACACCTGCTTTTGTAGCCCAGGCTAAATCCAATTCCATTTTAATATCCTTACTGAGTTGAGCAAGAAACAGGGTGTAAGGAACCACCCCATCAACCGGTTTAAACTCAGCATCGTGATTATGGTAAGTCAGCGTGAGCCCCGCTTTCTTACAGGCTTCGCCAGTCATATTCAGTATGTCGATTGATTTTTTTATTTCATCGCCACTGCCGATGGCAATATTGGCGCAGGTAAGGTAAGGCACACCCCCCTCGGCTACTTCATCAACCAGTTCTTGCCTGTTTTCTTTCAGGGAGCGCATCTTCTTCACATCAAAAGGCAGTTTCATATCCGGTGGCGGAACGAACGGAGTTCCCAACGCATGATGCGACCGCCAGGCCAGTCCCATCCCTGTTAAAAGTGATTTAAACTCTTTAGGCTTCAAACCATAATAGCCACCCTTCAAACTGAAAGCCGATTCAATGTCTTTGAATCCAAGGGCAGCCACTTTTTTCAAGGTGCCTTCCACATCCTGGTCAATTATTCCCATGAACGTGTATAATTGAACACCTATGTTCCTGACAGGCTTAGCCCAGGCGGGAAAAGAAAGGGCAAGTGAACCAAGAGCCAAGCTTGATTTCCGGATGAATGATCTGCGGGAAGGTGAAGTTTTCATGGTTTGAAAATTTTTTCGAAAGATAGATTGAAAAAGAAAGGAAATGTTCAAAGAAATTATGACTGGCCTTCCATCCCCGAAAGTCAGAGAATGTACTAACTCATTTCTGGCTTTTAAAGGTTTTTCTTGTTGAGGCTTTGTCTTTCCTTTGCCTCATGTCTGTTTGTAAGTTTCATTTGGAAGGTGAAGAACTTATTTTGCTTCCGCAACGTGCCATCTATTTTTCGAACTTAAAGGTGCTGCTTATTTCCGATTTGCATCTCGGCAAGATTAATCATTTTAGGAAGGCAGGCATTCCC
>JAYUHI010000214.1:0-25566 GCA_043767095.1 Bacteroidota bacterium | reverse complement strand
GCATAATGGTCGCTTACAAATTCCCCAAAGTTCATCAGGTTATACGTAACAGATGAATAGACAGGGGACTGGTTGCCCAGGTGCAAAGCAAGCAACGGATAGGGTAACGTATTGAATATATATTCGCCTGATAAAGTTAAATACCCCACACCGAACAGCCCTGTCTTCAACCGCTTCGTCATATTAAAGCGAAGCCTGTCGTAAGTATAATCACTTCCGAAAATGTTTTTAAACCCATGCGTGTACCGAACGCTAAATACAGGCCACCGGTTTGTGCCCAGGCTGATCCTGTCGTTATCGTTTTGAAGGAATATTTCATCCTTGGCGTAACGCGCTTCCAGTGTTACTTCTGCCGATTGAAAGGTGTTAAGAGCTATTGAATCAGTGGTAACCGGTTTCTCTAAATAACCAAAAGAATAAGTAGGGTCAAACGTCCAGTACCGCGCTGATACTTTTTGGGTTAACCCTTTAAAAATTTCCCGCTGAAAGGCAGCCCGGTATTCATCGAAATAATATCCCTGTCTGATTATTCCCCATCGCGTGGCGGTTAGGAACAAAGGATTATCCGCCAGCGATTCATCATCTACTCCAAGTCTGGCAATATCTTTCCGAACGCGAAACGACATGGTGGTCCATTTTTTTCGATCAAGGATTCGGGTGGCAAGTACCATGTATTTGTAACGTTCATCCGTAAAACCATAAGCCACCTGCCCGGATAAAATCCATTTCTTGCTAAAACTATAATCCGTTTTCAAACCGGCCATCAGGCGAAAACCTTCCAGGTTATTATAGGATCCAATGCCGAGGTATGGCCCGAATTTCCAATCGCCAAAATCATAATACCCATCTACAATGGTTTTGATAATATCGGTGTAGGTGCGGATGATGGGAATACTTTTTAACGTATCGATCATCTTGTGCACGTTTTGTTCGGTTTGTGTGAGCGGCTCATGGCGAACGGTATCCCAATACGATTCTTTTTCATTCTGTCGAAAGTCTTCTGCGGCTTCAATGGGCCTCTCATAGAATTTTGGCTCATGCGGCTGGTTCACCACAATATTCTTGTTGCTGGTGTAAAACTTGGCCAGCATGCCTGCCGAGTTTTTTCTGATCTGGGAAACATCAATTAGAATTCTGTTTTTTACCGGAACCCATTGACCGGCTGATGTAGGCGCTAACTCTTGCTGGATTTTTATTTTCTCAATAAAGTTCAGGTTGGCAAACTTGCTCACCGTGGCATCGATGCGCTTGATGGCATATTCATTTTTGGTGATCCACATGGTGCCGGTAAAGGCGAGGTCCTGCATGCTACGGGGAAAAAAATCCAAACGGTAACAGTAATGACCGTCAACCCACAGGCTGTCGCTCAAATCATAATCGTAATACAATCTCCAGACATCGGCAATCGGGGATACAAATTCTTTGGTGACAATGTTCAGCCAGTTTTGATAAAAATTATATTCCTGAAACGAGGAGCCAATCATTTGTGCCACCGTGGTTCCGTCAGACACCCCCACCCCGGTGATTCGCGTTTTAAGAATCATTTCTTTTTTTAGGGAAGGGTTATCGCGATAATAAACTTTCGACAAACTTTCGGTGATGAGCATGGGCAGAATAGGTTTACCGTCTTCACCGGCAATTCGCTCAACGCTATCCAGCACCTGGGTAATCTTCTTCATGATTTTCTTTTCGCGCAGCTTATCCGAAATATTATCAACATCAATCTCCACTTTCGTGTAGGTATCGTACTCGTACCCGGAAAGTTTTCGCTTGTCATTTTTATCGCGGTTGCGCAACGCCCTTCTCACAATTTCAAAGGCAGGGTTTTCACCGGCTTTTACCACCACTTCCCCCAGGGCGGTGATATCTTCTTCCAACTGAAAGTTTACGGTTTGAGTGGTTCCCTTTTTTATGACTTTGGTTTTTGCTTTATATCCTACATAAGCCGCCACCAAAGTATCGGTTGGCGTTTTGGTTTTGATCAGGTAGTGGCCATCGAAATCGGTAGTGATGCCAATCTGTGTTCCTTTGAAATAGACGTTAACAAAAGGAATTGGATCGCCTGAATTGGCATCGGTAACTTTGCCTTGGACAATAGTTTCCTGGGCAGCAACAGAAAAGCTGATCATTAGGCCAAGAACACTGTAAAGGGAGGGTTTAAAGGCGAAAATTCGTCTATGCATAAGGAGTTTAACGGGCAAAAATAATTGAATTAAACTGCCCCTAACCCCCCAAGTGGGATTCTTTGTTAAAGCCCTGGAACAGGCATCCCCCCTTCGGGGGTTAGGGGACTATCTTTAACGGCTCCTTTTCACCTAAATGTTTGGGTGCTGTGTTGAGTAAATACAAATCCATAACGGCTTTGGTTCGGGCAAAGTATTCGCGGATGTAAACCTGAAAACCTGTTTCTGCTGTAGGCTCATTGGCCACAACGGCCACAGCATTGATATGCATTCTATCGCTGATAAACAAGGCGCGGTAAGAGTGAAAGGGTTGCGTAATAATAGTGAGGCTGTCCATGCCAAAAATTTCTTTGCTGCGCACAATCGAATCAAAAGTTCGGAGGCCGGCAAAGTCGAGGGTGATGACAGAATCGGGAACACCGAGGGCCATCAGCGCCCCGCGCATGGTTTCAGGTTCGTTATAATAACGGGTGCGGTTATCGCCACTCAAAATAAAATGCTCTACTTTTTTCAGCTTATACATTTCAGCCGCACGCGACATGCGGTTCACAAAAAAAGGATTGGGAACGCCACTTACTAACCGGCTGCTGGTGCCCAGAACAAGCGCAACTTTATTGTGGGGAATTTGTGAGACGTCCGTAAAAACCCTGGATCGGGTGGATTGTATCACCCAGATGTTGCAAACAACGACAGCCAGAACAATACTGCCCGTTGAGATCAAAGCCCATTTCCTGATTTTTTTCCACCCCATAGCCCACTCGTTAGACATTCAAATGTATGGATAATCATGCCAACGATGAGTACCTATTATTCGGTATTTTTTTTTATAGCGCTTTCAGGAAGTTTCTTTCCAGCACTTCCACCCGCTTCACCATTGCCCGTATCCATTTTAATCTTATCTCATCTTTCTCATTTTCACTTAGCCTCCAATCGTTTTCACTTTCGCGGATTTTGTTAACCAGCAAGGAAATGCAAATGGCCGCACACACCGATACGTTAAAACTTTCAGTAAACCCAACCATCGGTATATGTACCAGTCCATCAGCATTATCCTGAGCCACGGTTGACGCTCCATGAAGTTCATTGCCCAGCACAAGTGCGATTTTTCCCAACTCAACCGGATTTATATCATAAATGGATTGGGAACCTGGTGAAACCGAAGTAACCAGAATTTTATAACCAGCTTCTTTTAGTTTATCAAATGCAATCTTAGGCCCTTCGGTTTTCTTAAACTTATGTTTGATGATGTTCACCCAGTGGTGCGAGCCTTTCAATACTTTCAGGTTGGTACCATACTTACTCCGGCTTTCAATGACATGCACATCCTGAATACCAAAACATTCGCACGTGCGTATTACTGCGCTGGCGTTTTGCGATTGAAAAATATCTTCCAGCACCACGGTGAGTTTGCGGGTGCGGTTGGCCAGGACTTTTTCCATAAGTTCTTTTTTGTGATCGCTCACAAACTGGGAGAGGAATTCGAGGAGAGGTTTGTTGATGTTCAATGTTCGATTTGTAAATAATAATAGTTTTACTCCATCACCTCACCCTAAATCCCTCTCCGAAGCGGAGAGGGACTTGCGTACAATGCACACAAGGCGGAGCATGGCTTCAACGCACAGAAATTAACTCCTTACGCACAAAATAACAACAAAGAGTCACCCCTCTCCCCAGGAGAGGGGCCGGGCCTGCCCCGCGCTTCGCGGGAGCTGAGGCCTTCAACCTCCATCATCTCCTCCAAACTCCTTGCACTGCTCCCACCCTTCTTTTCAATTTTCGACATGGCATACTCGCTCAATGCTGTAATCGTGAGCGATGGATTAACGCCCAGGTTGCAAGGCACAATGCTGCCATCAAGAGTATAAAAGTCAGGATAACCATGCATTCTAAAATTTTCATCCACCACACCTTCCTCTTTGGTCTTGCCAATCGGGCAGCCGCCCAAAATATGGGCAGTCGAAGCCAATCCAAAAAAAACTTCGCTGGCGGCATTGTGCGCAACGCCATTTACTTTTTTAGAGTAACGATGCAAGGCCTCCTGCCCAATGGGTATGTAACTGGGAACGCGCGCTTTGCTTTTATTATCAAAGGAAAGTCTCCACGACCACCAACTCTTCTTTAATTTCATTTTCATGGAATTGGGTAGGGTTTGCATGATGAGAAAGACGAGTGAGTTTTTGGCCGCATTGAAATTGAATAGTGAACGGATGAAATCCCACGGATGAGAAATAGCATTGCCCAGCATTTTGGCCGTGCGCACCAACGGCTTGCCATTGCCAGCGGCCATGGTGGCCAACCGCAACATGGCGCCTGAACCATCCGGGAATTTGCAAAGCTCGATGTGGGTGTTATCATCGGGATTGAAAACAGAGCTGATGGCTAACCCATGGTTTAATTTTCGATCAGCTGCTGCAACACCACTTAGCATTTCTGAATTGGTGAGAATATTTTCGCCAAGCTTATCCGAAATATTGGGCAGTGTTTTATAAACATGTTTTTGTTTCAGCAATAAATCGAGCGTGCCTAAAACGCCACCGCTCACCACAATGCCTTTCGCTGTGAACTCATGCTTAGCTTTTCTAAAAAGACCTGTACTGGATTTTGTTTGAACGCGGTATCCGCCCCGGCCATCTTCAAGGGGAATAATTTTTTCTACCTGGGTCTCGGCTAAAATTTTAGCTCCAAAATATTTCTCTGCGAACCATAAATAATTTTTGTCGAGTGTGTTCTTGGCATTGTGCCGGCAACCTACCATGCAACCCGCACATTCAAGGCACCCTTTGCGCATTGGGCCGAGGCCGTTAAAGTAAGGATCTGTTTCTTTTGATGGGTCGCCTAAATAAACGCCCACATAATCAACTCGTCCATACGTATGATCACGACCCATATCTGTGGCTACCTCTTTTAGCACCTTGTCTTCCTCATTCTCTTTTTCATATTTCGAACTGCCCAACATGAATTTGGCTTTCTCATAAAATGGGGCGAGAACACTTTTCCAATCGTTCAGATGAGCCCATATTTTATTTGTGTAAAATTTCTCATCGGGCATCATGTGCGTGTTGGCATAAACCAGGGAGCCCCCGCCCACACCCACTCCAGAAAGAATGAACACTTCGCGGAAGAAACTCAGCTTCAGAAACCCAAAGAACCGAAGGGCCGGCACCCATATATATTTTTTCAGGTTCCAGTTGGTTTTGGGAAAGTCTTTGGATTGCCACCGCCTCCCCTTTTCAATAACCAAAACTTTATAGCCCTTCTCAGACAGGCGCATGGCAGAGACAGAGCCTCCGAAACCGGAACCAATGATGATGTAGTCGAAATGGTGTGTTTGATAAGACATAACCACCTTTAGAGTAAAGTGGTTATTTAAGATAATGCCCTTTAAGGGAGTAAATGATTATTCGATTCTCTGTCACTTCATAAATAATTCGATGTTCTTGATTGATTCGTCTCGACCAACAACCCGACATTTGATATCTTAATGGTTCAGGCTTCCCAATCCCTTGAAACGGATTCTCCTGAATGGATCGAATGAGTTGCGTGATTTTCTTAAGAATGTTCTTATTGTTATTCCAATATATCAAATCTTGCTTGGCCGAAGTCAACAAGATTACTTCCATAATTTTTCAAGGTCGCTAACAATAATGACTTCACCTTTACCTTCCCTATATTCCCTTCTGCCTTTCTCAATCTTCTTCACCATCAGTGGGTCGTATGGTGATTCTTTGGTAACCTCGAATTTAATTTTAAGTGCTTTCAAAAAAGCTTTAAGAGAATTAACTTCTCTGGAATTAGAAGGGCGGGCAATGAGTATTTCCTGAGTTTTCATTCTAAGGCAAAAGTATGGAATCCGAACGGTAAATCAAGTTAGGCAACCTATATTAAAATTTGTATTTCCACTCCAGAAATTATTTCCCACTTTGTCCGCATAAACCAAAATTCCATGAAGATTTTTTTTTCTACTCTATGTGTATGCCTATTCTTTCAATCAGCAGTTGCTCAAAAACCCATCACCGGCTTTGATGCCGATGGCGCTAAAAAACAATCCGAACTCGAAAACCAATTCGATTCTTATCTGAAAGCAGAAAACCTCGATGCCTGGATGAAGCGACTGTCCGCCCGTCCTCATCACCTCGGCTCTGCCTATGGAAAACAAAATGCCGAATACATGCGCGACTTATTTAAAAGCTGGGGGTATGATGCCAGCATCGAAACGTACAAAGTTCTTTTCCCCACTCCCAAAACCAGATTACTTGAACTCAACGGTCCCGTAAAATTTACAGCTAAACTTTCAGAACCAGCACTCAAAGAAGATGCAACCTCCGGTCAATCATCAGAGCAACTCCCAGTTTATAACTGTTGGTCACCCGATGGTGATGTAACAGGTGAACTGGTTTTTGTGAATTATGGTGTGCCGGATGATTACGAGGAACTTGAACGCTTAGGCATTGACGTGAAAGGAAAAATCGTGATCGCCAAATATGGCGGCTCATGGCGAGGCATTAAACCGAAAGTGGCTCAGGAGCATGGCGCTATTGGTTGTATTATTTATTCGGATCCGAAAGAAGATGGCTACTACCGAGGTGATGTATATCCGAAAGGCGCATACAAAAATAAAAATGGCGCCCAGCGTGGATCGGTTCTCGATATGCCGATTTATCCGGGCGATCCACTTACGCCTGGCGTAGGCGCAACAGAAAATGCCACGAGGCTCAAGCGCGAAGATGCTCCCAACTTATTAAAGATTCCCGTCATACCAATTTCCTACAGCGATGCACAACCATTTCTGGAATCGCTTGGCGGTCCGGTGGCACCAGAAAGATGGAGAGGTGCGTTGCCTATCACGTATCATGTTGGACCCAGTGTAATAAAGGCTCATTTGAAATTGCAATTCGATTGGAACATGGTGGATTGCCACAACGTAATCGCCAAACTGCAAGGCAGTGAGTTGCCCGATCAATGGGTGATACGCGGCAACCACCACGATGCCTGGGTGAATGGCGCCAATGATCCGATCAGCGGCATGGTGGCCTTGATGGAAGAAGCGCGCGCGGTAGGTGAACTGGTGAAGGCAGGATATAAACCCAAACGCACTATTATCTATTGCGGCTGGGATGGCGAAGAACCTTCGCTGATTGGCAGCACCGAATGGGCCGAGCATCACGAAATTGAACTGAAGGAAAAAGTTGTGGCTTACATCAACACCGATGGCAACGGGCGCGGCTTCTTTGATGCAGAGGGTTCGCACACACTGGAAACAATGATGGGAGAAGTGGGGCGCGATGTGATGGATCCTCAATATGAAATCAGCATCGGGGAAAGGAGAAAATCTCAACTGGCAGCGAATGCATCCAATATTAAATCCAAAAAAGAAATACTGGCCAGAAAAAGTTTAACCATTGGCGCGCTGGGATCGGGGTCGGATTACTCACCGTTCATTCAACATCTCGGTGTGCCCTGCCTTAATCTTGGTTTTGGTGGAGAGAATGGCGGAGGCGAGTATCATTCCATTTACGATTCCTATGATCATTATGTGCGGTTCAAAGATCCGAAGTTTGCCTATGGCGTTGCCCTGGCCAAAGCTGCCGGCCGTGCCACACTTCGGTTAACGAATGCCGATGTTTTGCCTTTCGATTACAAAGCTTTCCATAAAACCTTGAATGGATATCTGACAGAAATAGTCACGCTTCTTGAAACTCTTCGCGAAAACACGGAAGTAGAAAACATGATGGTGAATGAGAAGCGGTATGTGCAGGCGGCCGATCCTACTAAAACTTATGTTCCTCCCGCTGCCAAAGAAGCAGTTCCATTTTTGAATTTCAGTTCCTTGCAAAATGCGGTGGCCAATCTGGAAAAAAGTGCAGCCAGATTTTCAGAATTGCTGGCGGCCAATCCTAAACCAAACAATCTTCAGAAGATAAATCAAATATTATTTCAATCCGAACAAAAACTTTTAAATGATAAAGGATTGCCCCGCAGGGCGTGGTATCAACACACGATTTATGCACCCGGATTTTACACCGGCTATGGAGTGAAAACTTTACCGGGCGTGCGTGAAGCGATTGAACAACGAAACTGGAAAGAAGCGCAGGAACAAATTGAGATTGTGGCGCTGGCGTTATTGAATTATACGACAGCGGTGGATGAGGCGGTGAAGCTATTAGAGAGTAAATAAATTGAAATATGGAATTCACCGATGAATCTAAACAAACAATTTCAGATTTACTGAATGCCGGTACGCGTGATGCAGCCCTGCAATTTATTTCCAGTAAATACGGGGTATCTACAGACGATGCGCGAAAATTGCTCGCGGCTTTTGAAAATCAGTTCAGGACTTCTACTCAAAGGCCGCCAGTTCAAACTTTTAACCTGGCGGGTTGCGGGGGCTTCCTATCCGGAATAATGAAAATTATTTCCGTGCTGACTGGCATTATTGGGATTGGGACAATTGGATTTGCATATTTAGCACCCGACCTTATCGGGAGTTTAGAAAAAAAAATCAATGTGCCTGTAGTGGTGACCGACAAGGTTTTTCACTCACCCGATTCATCTCAAGTCCGCCTGATTTTCCGGTACGCAGTTAAAGGACATATGAAATACGATACAACTAATACCATTTACTCGGCAGGAATGTATCAACCGGGTGATACAATCAGAGTGGAGTCCAGTGAACTGGATATCAAATATGACGTGGCGAATTCCGAACAGGTTGCTGAAGCACGGGATGCAATTTACATTTCAGGGGGAGTAGCCCTTTTTATTGCCCTTGTGTTTTGGTTGGTGAGTTCGCGATTTAAAGTGAAGCCACCATCGGTAGATGCAGGACGTTATGCACGTTGAATATGCAACCTTACTTTAATAAACTATTTGCTTCTATCCAGTTCTTCAACCGATCCATCCAACTATCCGAAGTTGTTTTATTGTTCATCCCGAAGCCGTGACCTCCGCCCTGGTAAATATGAAGCTCGGCTTTTACCTTATTCTGGATAAGAGCCTGGTAGAATAAAATGCTGTTTTCGGATTTCACTACATCATCATCGCTTGCATGTACTAAGAATGAAGAGGCTGTCTGCCCGGTAACTTGAAGTTCATTGGAATACCAATCCACTTTTTCTTTAGACGGATTTTTTCCGATCAAATTATCACGGGAACCAAGGTGCCCATTCTTATTCTGAAAGCTGATGACGGGATAAATCAATATCATAAAATCCGGACGAAGGCTGGTGTTCTTCGGGTTACCAATAACAGCCTGACTGAAGTGAGTTCCCGCGGTTGAGGCTAAATGTCCACCGGCAGAAAATCCCATGATGCCAATCCGATCGGGTTTGATATTCCATTCTGTTGCACTTGTCCTCACCAGTTGAATAGCCCGCTGCGCATCTTGCAAGGGGCCGATCTCACGGTTCTCCATAGTGGCCTCGTTAGGTATTCGATACTTCAACACAAATGCCGCCACACCCCACTCATTAAATTTTTTGGCCACATCGGTGCCTTCGTGACTGATGGCATTAATCCAATAACCTCCGCCTGGACAAATGATAACAGCCGTGCCATTGGCTTTTTCTTTTGGAGGGAGAAATAGCGTGAGCGTTGGCCTGGAAATATTACTCACGATAGTGATGCCATTGCGGTCTTCCCATTTTTCATCATCAACTGTTGGTTTGCTGTTAGGAACGGGGCCTTCGTACAGATTAATGACTGATTGTGCCGCAAGATGAGCGGCTATAAAAAAGAAAAGGGATAGCAGGATGTTGACTTTCATATAGCATCAAGGTTGATAAGGCAACCAATATACGCCATCGGTTTAAAATATTTTTTCAGGGATCGAAAACCTTTCTTAAAACTTAATCGTAATATTACGATAGAATATGGGCCTCTCGAAAACGGAAGATTTTACAAAAAGCCAGAATGAACTGGCGGCCATTGCCAAAGCACTTGGGCACCCGGCACGGATTGCCATTCTGCAATTCTTAGCCAGCCAAAAGACTTGTGTGTGCGGTGATATTGTGAATGAATTGCCATTGTCGCAATCCACCGTTTCGCAGCATTTGAAAGAATTGAAAAAAGTAGGGTTGATAAAGGGGGAGATTGAAGGGCCATCGGTTTGCTATTGCCTGGATGAGAAAACCGTTAAGAAAGCCAGTAAAGTATTGGGCGATTTACTAACCGTTGTTACGCAAAGCTGCTGCTAATGAGTAGATGTCAGACACTTTTGAAGTGTCTGACACCTTCAAAATAAAACTAAAAAACAAAATGTATATGACAACCCTCAACGAACAAAACATCAAGGAAACAGTACAAGAGAAATACGGAGAGATTGCTGAGAAGAACAGAACAGAGATTTCTGCTGGTTGCTGCGGCACCTCATGTGGCTGCGGTGATGTTGATTTAATGGCCGATGATTATTCAACGTTACAAGGCTATGTGGCTGATGCCGACTTGGGTCTGGGTTGCGGACTCCCAACCGAGTTTGCAAAAATTAAACCGGGCGATACGGTTATTGATTTAGGATCAGGTGCCGGCAACGATGCTTTTGTTGCGAGATCAGTGGTGGGTGAAACGGGAAGAGTGATCGGCATTGACTTCACTCAGAAAATGATCGACCGTGCCAGGCAAAACGCAGAGAAATTAAAATACTCCAATGTCGAATTCCGTCTTGGCGATTTGGAAGACATGCCCGTTTATGATAGCATGGCCGATGTGGTGGTGAGCAATTGCGTTTTAAACTTAGTGCCCAATAAAGCCAGGGCCTTTCAGGAAACATTCCGGGTGCTGAAACCAGGGGGACATTTCTCAATTTCTGATATTGTGATTGACGGCAAACTTCCTGAGGATTTGAAGCAAGCAGCTGAATTATATGTGGGTTGCGTGGCAGGCGCCATCAACAAAATGGATTATCTTGATTTGATCTACCAGACTGGGTTCAGAAAACTGAAACTCCAGAAAGAAAAAGTGATCAGCCTTCCCGATGAAACTGTGGCCCAATATCTGAATGAAGAGGAAATGAAATTGTATAAAGATAGTGGGGCCAGAATTTTGAGCATAACGGTGTATGGCGAGAAGCCGGATAAGTTGGCAGTGAAAGAGGAGAAGGGTTGTTGCGGGCCGGAGTGTTGTAATTAAAAGTCCACAGACCACTGTCCACAGTCGACCGTGGACTGTTGACCGTGGACCGGTGGACAACTTTAATGAATAACTTTAATTCTATGATTCTCTCTCACAAAATCGTCTCCAGCGAAGCTGAATTTGATTCATTTCGTGAAGCGGTTAAGCAGGCCGGGCTTCCGCATCAGGATTTAAATTATCAAAGCCAGGTACTGATCTCGTATTATCAGGATGACAAAATGATCGGAACTGGTGGATTGGAAGTGCTGGAGCGTTTTGCCTTGCTTCGCTCTGTGAGTGTTTTGTCAGACCACAGAAGCCAAAACATTGGGAAGAAAATCACATCCAATATTCTTAGCCACGCAAAAGAAAGTAATCTGGAAAGTGTCTATCTACTAACCGAAACCGCCAAAGACTACTTTCAAAAACTGGGGTTTGAAGAGATTAGCCGTGAAAATGTTCCGGCAGAAATAAAATTGACAACTGAGTTTGCACAAACGTGCCCGGCCTCCGCAACTTGCATGGTATTGAGGTTAAAATAGTCTGTTTATCTTGCCACAGATGACACAGAATTACACAGACAAACCATCTGTGTTCATCCGTGTAATCTGTGGCTAAAGTTTTACTATTATGAAGAAAAGAATTTTAGTTCTATGTGTGGGCAATTCCTGCCGAAGCCAAATGGCGGAAGGCTATCTGCGCCACTTTGCGAAAGACAAAGCAGATGTTTTCAGTGCAGGTGTTGAAACCCATGGTGTAAACCCAAAAGCCATCCAGGTAATGAAAGAAGATGGCATTGATATTTCAGGCCACACCTCCAAACATGTGGACGGATACCAAAACGATACCTTTCATTATGTAATCACCGTTTGCGAAAATGGAAAAGACCGCTGTCCCTATTTCCCCGCACTCGAAAAACAATTCCATCAAAACTTTCCAGATCCTGCTTCGGCTATAGGAGCGCCAGAAGAAGTGCTGAATGAATTCAGAAAAGTGAGAGACGATATTAAAAAGTATAGCAAGGAGTTTATTGGGAAGATTAGTTCCTGATCAAAACCGCGCTTTACAATTACTTTGCAGACTGCAATAATTTTACACCGGTTTCTCCCAGGTGCTTTCTCAAGATGGCCTTGTATTGTGCCGAGTTTGCATACCCGCCATTTGAAGCAAAGAACTCATCCAGCGCAGGACCCCAGTCGCTGTTAATAGGCATGATGAACGCAAATTTTTCTGAAGTCTGGTCGCCAATGGGGTGACGTTTGACCGGCTTGCTTAAAGAAACAGCTTCCAGGTAAAAGGCAAGATCGAGGTAAGCAAAGCCATTGGGGTCGGTAGTAACTTTTTCAAAAGTCTCCTGACTGGTTGCAGTGAGCGTGATTTTCATGTCAGGAAAATATTTTTTCTTCAGATCGTTGATTCGTTTTTCGTTCAGCGTTCCCTTGGCCGTGTAAGCGGTTAGCTTTCCGAATGTGGTCTTCATGTCTTCAAACTTAGCAAGTGTGGCTACACTGTTTTGCGTAATCAAAATCGCGAAGTTGGTAATGTAGGATGGACTGAACTTCACTTCCTTTTTCCGTTCCTCCGTAATAGTAATGTTGCCCAGCCCGAACACACCACCCGTTGAAGCCTTCACTTTATCGTACATGCCGCGAAAGTTCGAGCCATCGCCAACGTAATTCGCAGTCAGTTTAATTTTTTTGGTATCGTTCGCCCACTTCACAAAATCATTCATAATGTCAACACAAATGCCGGTGAGGGTGCCTTTGTCTTTGTAAACGAAACTGGGTGTTTCAACATAAGCAAGAGAAATAGTGGCCTGGCCTTTTGCTTTGGCCTGCGCCCAGGTATCACCGGAGTAATTTTGTGCTGTACCCAAAAAACTGATCAGTGTGAGGAGTATGAAGAGTAAGTTTTTCATCAATGTTAGTTTAGGCGCAAATATTATTATTCCATCTGTCACTTTAAACAGAAAGTAAGATGGACGTGACTTTTTAGGATAAACTACCAATTAAGGTCTCGCTTTTCTAAAAATGCCTGAACACCTTTTCTGCAATCCTCTGTGCTCCGGGCAATAGCGTTTTGATGGGCAGCATAGTCAAGAGCTTCATCCAGTGTTTTGGATTGCACTTCGGCCATCATGGTTTTAGTGGCGGCCATCGACTGACCTGAATTTTGGGAGATGAGTTTTTGCGCGAAGTTTACAACTGCTGCATCAATTTCATCTTTTTTAATGATTTGATTGATGAGCCCAAACTGAAGCGCCTCTGCTGGGTTTATGATATCAGCAGTGAGCAACAGTTGGCTCGCCTTTTTCTCCCCGATTTTGCGAATCAAAAAAACCATAACAATGGCCGGCACAAAACCAATCCTGGCTTCTGTATATCCAAACTTTGATTCAGGCGTGCAAAAAGTAAAATCGCAAATGGTGGCGAGACCGCAACCTCCGGCCAGGGCATATCCTTCTACCTGGGCGATTACAATTTTTTTTAGGGTGTAGATTTTTTTGAAGAGATCTTTTAACCGGTTGGAGTCCTGAAGGTTCTCTTCGAAAGAATTGTTTTGCATGGCCCTGAGTTGATCCAGATCAGCGCCAGAACAAAATGTATTTCCGTTTGCCTTTAAAATTATTGCCCTGACAGCCGGATCATTTTCAGCTTGTGAAAAAGTTTCGTAGAGTTCTTTTATCAATTCCTCATTCAACGCGTTCCGTTTTTCAGGGCGGTTGAGGGTGATGGTGGCGATGCGGTTTTGAATATCGTAAAGGATGGTGTTCATGTGTGTAAAGTTACTTCACCAACTTTTTATACTTAATCCTGTGCGGCTGATCATCGCCCAGGCGTTTCTTTTTGTTTTCTTCATAATCGCTGAAACCTCCTTCAAACCAGTATAATTGGGAGTCTCCTTCAAAAGCAAGGATGTGCGTGCAGACTCTGTCCAGGAACCAGCGATCGTGGGAAATAATCACGGCACATCCGCCAAAATTTTCCAGCGCTTCTTCCAACGCCCGAAGTGTATTGATATCAAGATCATTAGTTGGTTCATCCAGCAATAAAAGGTTACCGCCTTGCTTGAGGGCAATGGCTAAGTGAACGCGATTTCGCATTCCCCCAGACAACTCTTTAATTTTCTTTTGCTGATCGTTACCACCGAAGTTGAACTTTCCAACATATGCTCTTGAATTCTGCTCTTTCCCTCCAAGCAAAATTAAGTCTTGGCCCCCCGTGATGGCTTGCCAAACGGTTTCTTCCGGTTTCAAGTCGTCATGCTCCTGATCAACGTAGGCAATCTTCACGGTTTCACCTACTTCAAACTTCCCGTCATCGGGAGTTTCTTTGCCGGTGATCATTTTGAACAACGTGGTTTTACCTGCACCATTCGGCCCAACAATGCCAACTATTCCTGCAGGCGGAAGGGAGAAATTCAAATTCTCCATCAACAACTTATCTCCGAATGCTTTCGAAACGTTGGTGGCTTCGATTACTTTATTTCCGAGTCTTGGCCCCGGTGGAATAAACAATTCCAGTTTATCTTCTTTTTCTTTTGTCTCCTGGCTCAACAATTTTTCATACGCGCTCAACCGTGCCTTCCCTTTTGCCTGACGGCCTTTGGGGTTCATGCGCACCCATTCCAATTCACGCTCCAGTGCCTTTTGTCTTTTCGATTCTGTTTTTTCTTCCTGCGCTAACCGCTTTTGCTTTTGATCGAGCCACGATGAATAATTTCCTTTCCAGGGAATGCCCTCGCCACGATCAAGTTCAAGAATCCATCCGGCCACGTTATCAAGAAAGTAACGGTCGTGGGTAACGGCAATCACTGTTCCTTTATATTGCTTAAGATGTTGTTCCAGCCAATGCACCGACTCTGCATCGAGGTGGTTCGTGGGTTCATCCAGCAACAGCACATCAGGTTCTTTCAAGAGCAACCGGCAAAGGGCCACTCTTCTTTTTTCACCACCCGATAAGTAGGCAATGCTGGCCTCAGGCGGAGGACAGCGAAGCGCATCCATGGCCCGCTCCAATTTGTGATCCAGTTCCCAGGCGCCCACTGCATCCAGCTTCTCCTGAATTTCACCCTGCTTGGTAATGAGTTTATCCATCGCATCAGGATTTTCGATAACAGCCGGGTCGCCAAACTTCTCGTTGATGGCTTCAAACTCCTTCAATAAATTCATGATGGGCTGCACGCCTTCTTCCACAATCTCCTTAACCGTTTTCGATTTGTCTAACTGAGGTTCCTGTTCCAACAGGCCGACAGAAAAAGTAAGGTCACTCACTACCTCACCCTGAAACTCTTTGTCCATGCCCGCAATTATCCGCAACAGCGAAGACTTACCCGAGCCATTTAAACCGAGCACACCAATTTTTGCCCCGTAGAAAAATCCGAGATAAATATTTTTGAGAACTTGTTTGCTGGGAGGATAGATTTTACTTACCCCCGCCATAGAGAAGATTATTTTTTCGTCAGCCATAGAAGATTATTTTGAGGCCGCAAATATGGTGGATTTTATGAAACCACATAAGTTGGCTTGCATCCGGATTTTCAATGTTACTGGTTTGAAGTTCCACATTGAAAATTTAACTTAAGATTGCATACCTCTTACCAACCAAACCCAAACCATTAACAAAATCCTGTTCATAGCTCTTGTGGCCATATTTGCTGCCTGCAACATGGTTTTCTGTTTGCATAGTGAAACTTAGAGAATAAAAGGGATAAATCTTCCTCGAAAATTGCGGTGGGCTTGCATGGCACAAGCAATTGAGGACTAAAACAGGTAGCTTCGTTTATTGGAATTTTGAATTGACATCCGATTATGTTTAAGGGCATCTCATCCGAAATAAAAGTATATGCACTTGACACATCCTTGCACCGGCTGCACAAGGAGAGCAAGCAGGCAGGCGATTTCGGAATGGACAATACAAATGAACTGATCGACAAAGGTTTTGGACTTTACTCCACAGCGAACACAAAAAAGAGCATTGGCCCGATCAAAACAGAATACTACAGAATAGGATTGATCCGATCAGGCAGCGCAGCGTATTCCATTGGTCTTGAAACTTACCATGCTGTGCGTAACACCATTGTACTTGGTTTCCCCGGACAGGTATTTTCCTTGCAGAATCCGGATGACGATTTTTTTGCCTACTACATGTTTGTTTTCTGAACAGTTCATAGGAGAAACATTGTTGCTAAAAAGCTATAAGAACCAATTCCCATTTTTAAGTTATGCCGGAGTTCAATGTTTCCCATTGGCCGATGAGGAAGCAACTGAGGTTGAGGAAAACATTATGAAAATCAATCGGGAGGTAAAGGCAAAAAGGCACAGCCTATCACAAGCGATCCAGTTATACATCCAACTCATTTTCATTGTTGCCAACCGCAGCTACTCCCAAAGAATGTTTTTTGACCACCATACCGCAGACAAAGAAACATCGCTGGTAACCCGGTTTTTGAAATTGGTAAGTGAGCACTTTTTAGTGGTAAGGAAAGTGGCCGACTATGCCGATCTACTTCATGTTTCAGCCGACTATTTGACCAAGACCCTGAGAACGCAACTGAACAAAACGGCTCATGAATTAATTGATGAAATGATCGGGCGCGAAGCCAAGGCTTATTTGCTCCACTCACCATTATCAGTTGCTGAAATAGCCTATCAACTAAAATTTTCAGACCCATCTCACTTCAACAAATTTTTCAAAAAATTAAATACTTGCACTCCCTTGCAATACAGAGCCCGGTCGAAATAGTACCACACAAAGTCGGTTCTGAACCATAGTTGAAAAGATTGCTGCTGCACATTTGCATCGTAGTTTATCGTTCAACCAAAAAACAAAAGCCATGACAACAGACCAAAACAAAGCACTGGTTACCCGTGTAAACAAAGAGTACATCGAGGGAGGTAACGTAAAAACAGTCCATGAAATTTTTGCCCCTGATTTTATCAATCAGACAGCGCCCGCAGGCTCTCCGCAAGGACCGGAAGCCATTATTTATTTTTTCGACCAGATTTTAAGGCCCGGATTTCCTGATTTGAAAGTGGTCATTCACGATCAGGTTGCAGAAGGTGACAAAGTCACCACCCGAAAATCTTTTCACGCTACGCACAAAGGTGAATTCTTTGGAGTTGCTGCCACAAACAAAAAAGTGGTGATGGATGTGATTGATATAGTCCGGTTGCGCGATGGCAAATATGTTGAGCATTGGGGCATTCTCGACACACAAAGCTTAATGGCTCAAATCACTGCAAAATAAAAAAAGGATCGGGTCGAATTGTAATAACGCAGCCAGCATAAAAAAGGCCACCCGAAATTGGATGGCCTTTATTTGCACGCACAATAAACTAATAGTTCTTGGCACTTTCTCCACCGTTAGCTGAAGACGAGCCACTCCACCGTCTACCAGAATTTCTCCCACCACTCTGTCTGCTCTGATGCTGGGTAGGACTGGCAGAGAATGAATTCCTTCCGTTTGATCTAGGCTGAAAACTTGTCCTTTTATTTTCAGGAGGCCGACTTGGCGCCTGATGATTTAATGGGTAAGCATGGTCATCTACCACCGGAATGGTTTTGCCAATGAGTTTATGAATGTCTTTTAAGTAGGCTTTCTCTTCACCATCGCAAAAGGAAATGGAGATGCCACTCGCTCCTGCTCTTCCTGTGCGGCCAATCCGGTGCACATAGGTTTCTGGAATGTTGGGCAATTCATAATTGATAACATGCGAAAGACTGTCGATGTCAATGCCCCGTGCGGCAATATCAGTTGCCACGAGTACACGCGTCTGTTGAGATTTAAAATTGCTAAGCGCCTTCTGCCGTGCATTTTGAGATTTGTTTCCGTGGATGGCCTCGGCCGAAACCCCCGATCGAACTAAATCTTTCACCACCCGATCAGCGCCATGTTTGGTGCGGGTGAAAACGAGGGCCGTATTTATTTCATTGCCTTTCAATAAATCGAGCAACAGGTTTTTCTTGTTGTTCTTGTCCACGTAGTAAAGGTTTTGCTTCACGGTATTGGCCGTGGATGAAACCGGTGTTACTTCCACTCTAACCGGGTTAGTCAAAATACTATTAGCGAGCGATGATATTTCCTGCGGCATGGTTGCCGAGAAGAAGATAGTTTGCCTTTTAACCGGAACACGTGCAATGATTTTCTTCACATCGTGAATAAAACCCATGTCGAGCATGCGGTCGGCTTCATCGAGTACAAGAGTTTTGACTTGTTCCAGTTTCACGTAACGCTGATCCATCAAGTCGAGCAGGCGGCCCGGTGTGGCAATCAAAATATCAACACCAGCGCGCAAAGCATCGGTTTGTGATTTTTGAGAAACCCCACCAAAGATTACCGTGTGGCGGATGCGAAGATACCGGCCATACGCGCCAAAGCTCTCGCCAATTTGAATAGCCAACTCGCGTGTGGGTGTGAGGATCAAACATTTAATTCCAATCGGTCCTTTTTTATACAGTTCGTCTGTATGGAGTAATTGAAGAATAGGAATGGCGAACGCTGCAGTTTTTCCGGTGCCGGTTTGTGCACAACCCAGCAAATCCTTTCGTTCTAATAAAACAGGAATGGATTGTTCCTGAATGGGTGTAGGCTTGGTATAGCCTTCTGTTTTGAGAGCCCGCATAATGGGCTCAATCAAATTTAATTTTTCAAATGACATTAGTTGTTTTTTGATGGCGCGCTGCGCGCCATGCTTTTTTAAATGAACGCCTCTTGGCTCTATACCTGCCTTGAGCAGTTTCGCAAAAAATTGAGTTTTCTACGCGAATTAGGAGGAGTGATGTGCAAAGATACACTAATAAACTGAAGGAGTAAAAGCCCCGGGCTTTTAGTCTTGAGACCTGAGATAGAATTGAACAGCCTCTTGAACCATTACCGCTGCATGATTGGCAGTTTTGGCCTGTTTGGTAACCGTGGGCTTGGTGATCAGACTATCCCGGTAAAAAAAAGTGGCAATCGCGATTATGGCCGCCACCATAATGCCCACAAGCAGGATGAAGTCTTTAGATGTAAATCGGAGTTTCATTCTTCAATCAAAAATACATGCACCGTGCCAACCGGCAAATCGTCCATTTCGGGGTAAATTTAGGGTGACCCTGTTTGCTGATTTGTACGATTTTGAACAAATGGATATACATAACGTACATATTACTGCTTAACGGAAGGATGGTTACTCTCCTGCCGTGGTTTTTATTCAAGTTTGAAAGTTTCTTTCTCTTTACTTTTGTGATGGTATTAAATTTAAGTCGAATGAAGTATCTGACCCTTTCGCTTTTCTTTTTATGGTCGATTGGTTTGTCTGGCCAGGCACCCAAGCCAATAGAATCGCATGCTGGCCCTGTAAAATGGCTCACATTTGAGCAGGCCGTTGAAGCCAATAAAAAGGAAAAAAAACTCATTTTCATTGATGTCTATACCACATGGTGCGGCCCTTGTAAAATGATGGATAAATATACTTTTGCTGATTCAGCCGTGGCCCTTATCCTCAACAAGAACTTCCACCCGGTTAAGTTGAATGCCGAACAGCACGAGGACATCTCTTTTATGGGCACCACGTTTAAATTCGTTCCCAGCGGGGCCAGCGGGTATCACCAGTTGGCAGCAGGGCTCCTCGGCAATAAACTTCAGTATCCCACATTTGTCTTCATGACAGAAGATCATAAGATTATCCAAACCATTCCAGGATTTCAACAGCCCCCTGAATTTCACAAGATCATCCAATTCATTGGCGAAGGTCATTATAGAAAAATGAAATGGGATGAATGGCAACGTGTTTACCAATCTCCTTTCATGTCATCGCCCGGATCAGGTAAGTAATTCAATGTCATAGAAGTCGTCAAGACCACTCGAAGTGGTCAGACGACTAATCACAAAGAAAATTCTAAAAAACTTTGGCTACGCGGTCGTGATAGGTTAAAACACCAATCGAAATTCCCATGGTTATTTCATGACTGGTAAAGCGAAGGCTTGCATCTTTGCTACCGGGTAATTCAAATACATAACCCAAATGATAATTTTTGATCAGCACCTGCAACAATGCCCCATACGTTTTAAAGTTTCGGGTGAAAATCCATCCGGAATAAAATTCACGGAAAGTAACCGTAGCGTTAACATCGTAAGAAAGGGGTGCCCCTTGAGTTCCGCGCAATAACACAGACGGCTTGAACCACAGTTTATCGTTCATCCTCATTATATATGAGCCGAACAAATAGTAATGCTGTTTATAAAGTTCTATTGGCGCGCCTGATGTATTGATGGTAGCGGGAAGCAACCTGGGCGCAGAAACACCCAACCTGAATTTGTCGTTCTTCAACATTATACCGGCACCAAGGTTAAATGTAGTTTCAGAAAAAGAAGCGAAGGCAGGGTCATCCGGATCTCGAATGCTAAGTTCAGAAGGATTGTTGGATTGATTCACGAACCCGGCTTGCATTCCGAAAGAGAAAACGGTCTCCTTCAATTTTATTTTGTAGGAAATTGGAATAGCCACCTCAATATTCCTGATATCGCCCAACTTATCCTGGAGCACCATCAGGCCAAGCCCCACTTTATTTTGCACAATGGAAATGTTGCCGCTGAAATTAAAAGTTTTCGGGCTCGCATCCAGGCCGGCCCACTGGGTGCGGTATTGCAGGCGCGCACTGAATTGATTATTGATGCCGGCATAGGCCGGGTTTATGGTGAGCAGATTGTTCAGGTACTGCGCATAGATGGGGTCTTGCTGGGCAGAAACTTCCTTGCACAGAGAAATGATGAAAAGCGCTAGAAGTGGAATTGTTTTTTTCATAATGAAGAGGACTAAAATTTCTTACCTTTATTCATTGAAAAGGAAAATTGACTTGTATGGAACGAATTGTAATTGAAGTGAATAAATCCGCTGCCAAAAAATGGCGCACCAGTAGCCGGCAACAAAAGCGAAAACTGGCTGCGGTGTTGCAAAAGGCTTTGGCAACAGATACAGGGGTGCTGAATGAACCACGTTTGGGTTATGCCCGGCCACCTGTACCTGTTTTGCAGGCCCACTTTAACAGAGTCCAAAAAGATTTGCCGGAATACAAAAAATTTCTTGACGAGCTGAGCAAAAAAGCAGCTGAACGTGGACTGACTGAAGAAATTTTGGAAGAGCTTCTTCAGGACGATGTTTAATTTCTTTGTATTCGATACCAGCGTGTTGATTAGCGCAGCCATTCGCAAAGACTCAATAGCACGTAAGGCATTCGACCACGCGCTGACTAAAGGTACAATTGTAAGGAGCGCAGAAACTTTTGCGGAATTTGCTTCCCGGATTGTAAGACCGAAATTCGATAAGTACCTGATGCCCCAAGAAAAATTATTTACCGTTGCGCATTTTAAATCAGGAAGTATACAAGTAGATGTTCCTTTTTCAGTGAAGGCCTGTAGGGATCCGAATGATGATATGTTTTTGTCATTGTCAGTAGCGGTTGATGCAGCCTGTATTGTAACACGAGACCTTGACTTGCTCGAACTCCATCCCTTTCGTGGCATCCCCATTATTACTCCATCTGATTTTCTAAAGAAATTTTGATTCATAAAAATTGCCATAAGGTTTCCCTACCGTTTAAGCGAAATAAAACCTTCCACCGTTTTTGCCCCGCCACCAAAAGTTATCTTATAAAAATAAATCCCCGATGGAAGTTCCTTACCATCGTTGCTCAACCCTCGGAACACCCGATTGACGTTGTCATAATTCTCCACATCAAAAACCACATCGCCCCACCGGTTAAAAATGACAACTTTATTGTTCTTGGTCGCGTCCAGGATGTCAATGTATTCTAAGAGGAAGATGTCGTTTTTTCCATCTTCACCTGGCGACAGGGCATTGTATGCCACCATGGTTCCAACTACCTCAATGGACAACTCCTGTTGGGTACATGCCCCTGAGAGATCGCATATTTCTATGGTTAAGAAATCAGTGCCTGAGAAATTTATTCCTGTGTAGTCCAACAAAAGATTTTGGTTTCCATCGATGGATGCCAGTGCACCACTTGTGGGTTGAATAGTAATGGTAAGCGAAGCAAGGTCAAGGTTATTGTCGGGGTCGGAAAGCAGGGGAAGCAAAGGGATGGACGCAGTGCCTTGCACGGTAACGGTGATGCTTATCGTATTGATTACAGGCGGCACATTGCAGGGGCCGGTCACGGTGGCTGTCACAGAAGTGCGGGTGCTTTCGCATGTGCCATTGTTTATAGAAACGAAATAAGTTGTTGTTGTTGTTAGCACAGGAGTTGTGAACGTAGCGTTCACCTCTCCACTTATTGGAGTTCCGCCTGATGAAACGGTGTACCAGCGATATTGACCATTGCTTCCACCAGTGGCTGCCAGTGTAACCGTTGAAGTTGGACCGCAGGCAGCAGCAGGAGTAACTGTCGGGGCATTGGGCAAAGCGTTAATAAACAATCCTTTATCATTCGTAAAGACTTCGGCAGCGAGGTCTCCATTAATCCGGCAACGATATCTGCCTTCACCAAAATTACTCGTTGTATTTATTGATAAAGTTGCTGTTGTGGCTCCTGAATAATTTGTTCCGTTGACAATGTCACTGAAGGTAAGTGTAGAACCGTTCACGCTAAATTGCCATTGATAAGTAATGTTGGTTGTGCCCGATGCAGCCGTTGTAAATGTTCCGGTTTCGCCCACGCACACAATCTCATCAACGGGTGGGGTATCAATGGTTATGGAAACGGTTGATACAGTAAAATTGGATGAACTGGTTGCCATGTTGCATCCAACCGTAACGCTGATTGGGCCAGTAGTTGCCCCGGATGGAACCGTAGTGGTAATGCTGGTTGACGAACTGGTAGAAACCGTAGCAGCTATACCATTAAATAACACAATATTTTCCGTAGGCGTTGTACTAAAGTTTGTTCCGGTGATGGTTACTGTAGTGCCGATGGGGCCAGAGGAGGGGAAGAATGAAACAATGACTGGGGGTAAGGTCGAAAGCAAAATCGAAATAGAACTAGCATTGTAATTTGCCGTTGCAATATCCGGTTTGCCATCTTCATCAAAGTCACCAACTGCATTTGCGTACGGTGCGTTTCCAACAACAAATGGCTGAGGTTCACCAAAACTACCCGTGCCGGTCCCTGGCAGTACGTATACCAAATTTGTGCTGGTGCCGGTAACCAAGTCTAAGTTGCCATCACCATTCATATCAGCAACCGACAGTGACGGTTGATAAGATGAGCCTGCTGGAAAATCAACTTTAGGGTTAAAGTTACCTGCGCCATCGTTCATCAGTATACTAACCGTGTTACTCAATGCATTCATTACGGCCAGATCAAGGTGACCATCATTGTTTAAGTCAGCAATTTCAACCTCGTGTGAGCCATCGCCAGAAGGGTAAGTGGTCTCCGGTAGAAATGTGCCGGTTCCGCTATTACTCAATACACTTATGGTTTGAGTAAAGAAATTAGCGACTGCCAGATCAGGGCGGCCATCTTCATTCACATCGCCAATGGCAACGCTATAAGGATAGTACCTAACAGGATACTCTTCTTTCGGATTAAATGCCCCAGCGCCAACATTTCTTAAAATGCTTATGCTGCCAGGAATATTGTCAATGGCCATAGCAAGGTCTGGTTTGCCATCACCATCTAAATCTCCAGCGGATATAAATACGACACCAGATCCTACTCCCACCGGTGCATTGCTGACAAAATAATCAACTGATGAAGCAAAGTTTCCTCCACCCGTATTGAGAAGAACACTAACGGTAGCAGGATTGGTGCTACTGTAGTTGGCGACTACTAAATCCAATTTACCATCACCGGATAAATCGCTAACGGTGCTAGAACCTCCAGTGCCTGTTGGATAACTAATAGGAGGATCAAAACTGCCGTCACCTCTACCGAAAAGAAAGCTGGTACTATTGATATCATTGTGGGTTACAGCGATATCCAGGTGGCCGTCATTATTGAAATCGCCTACTTCAACGGTACGAGGATTCAAACTCACTGAGTAATCTACTTTTGGTCTGAAGAGTACGGGACCGCATGAAAATGTTACAATAAATGGTTTGAATGAATAGGCGGTTAGCCCTCCCACCGTAACTGTGATAGATTGGTATGTTGCTCCTGTTGGAACAATGACCGTAAGTTGTGTTGTTGTAGCCGCAGTAACCGTTGCTTCAGTAGCACCAAAGAATACAATATTATCGGCTGGCGTTGCACTGAAGTTTGTTCCGGTAATGGTTACCGTTGTACCTATTGGCCCGCTTAATGGAGTGAAACTGGTGATGGTGGGAACAGCGGGTGCAAGGAGATACTTAAATACTGTTCCCAGATTGTTTGTGCCGCCTCCATATGTCATTCCATACAGAAATGTTCCGTCAGAAATAAGAGAGCCATAAGGCTGATTTCCGTTTGCAGCCCCTGCAAAGTCCAGCAGTTTGGCATACCCGGTTCCATCGGGCATTATCTTGAAGATGGTTCCCATACCGTTTGTGCCGCCACCAACTGTCATTCCATACAGAAATGTTCCGACAGCAACAAGAGAGGCGCCAGGATAACTTCCGTTTGCAGCCCCAAAGTCCAGCAGCTTGGCATACCCGGTTCCATCGGGCATTATTTTAAAGATGGTTCCCATACCGTTTGTGCCGCCTCCAGCTGTCATTCCATACAGAAAGGTTCCGTCAGAAATAAGAGAGCCATAAGGATAAATTCCGTTTGCCCCAGCAAAGTCCAATAGCATGGCATACCCGGTTCCATCGGGCATTATTTTAAAGATCGTTCCCTGATCGTTTGTACCGCCATAAGTTGTCATTCCATATAGAAATGTTCCGACAGAAATAAGAGCGCCTCTAGGACCACGTCCGTTTGCAGCCCCTGCAAAGTCCAGCAGTTTGGCATACCCGGTTCCATCGGGCATTATTTTAAAGATCGTTCCCTGATCGTTTGTACCGCCATAAGATGTCATTCCATACAGAAAGGTTCCGACAGAAATAAGAGAGCCTTGAGGAGAACTTCCGTTTGCGCCATCAAAGTCCAGCAATTTGGCATACCCGGTTCCATCGGGCATTATCTTGAAGATGGTTCCCATATCGTTTGTGCCGCCATCAACTGTCATTCCATACAGAAATGTTCCGTCAGAAATAAGAGAGCCACCAGGAGAACTTCCGTTTGCAGCCCCTGCAAAATCCAATAGCCTGGCATACCCGGTTCCATCGGGCTTTATTTTAAAGAGGGTTCCCAGACCATTTGTGCCGCCTCCAGATGTCATTCCATACAGAAAGGTTCCGTCAGAAATAAGAGAGCCA
>JAYUHI010000213.1:0-4784 GCA_043767095.1 Bacteroidota bacterium | reverse complement strand
CCTGCTCTATGAGCTGGCTAACATAGCAGTTAACCAATTTAACCTGGAAGAAAAAAAAGGAAAAACATCTCATTATAAAACACTTACAGCATTAGCCTGACGGCTATGGCCTGTCCGGCAGGCAGGCCTCTCCACTTTGGAGAGGGGAAGGGGGTGAGGACTGAATGAATTCAACAATCTGATCATATTCTTTCGGGTGAAACCATTTTATCTCTTTATCATTTTGAAACCACGTCATTTGCCGTTTGGCATACCTTCGAGAATTTCTTTTGAGCAAGCGTATGGACTCTGCCCTGTCGTACTTCCCATCCATAAAGTCAAATATTTCCTGGTAGCCAACGGTTTGCAGGGCATTGAGATGGCGGTGTTGATAAAGGCTGGAGGCCTCCTCAAAGAGTCCCTGTGCAATCATCCCATCCATGCGCTTGTCAATTCGGGCATACAGTTCAGCCCGGTCTGTGTTCAACCCGATTTTAATTACATGATAAGGTAACTTTTTTTTCTTCTCACCTTTAAACGATGAAAATGGTTTCCCTGAAAACCTGAAAACCTCCAGCGCCCGCATAAGGCGCTGCGGGTTCAACTTATCTGCCGGGTAATAAAAGTCAGGATCAACTTCCATAACCGACTGTTGCAACCATTCCAAACCATTTTTCTGATAATCGTCAATGATGGATTGTCTTACCAGTTGCGGAACATCGGGCATATCATCAAAGCCATGCAACAAGGCCTTAACGTAAAGGCCGGAGCCGCCACAAAGTATGAGGTGATCATATTTTTTAAAAAGTCCATTTATCAAAGCTTCCGCCTGTAAAGCAAAAGCACCGGCATTGAAATCATCGTGGATGGAATGAGAATTAATGAAGTGGTGCTTAACCGCTGCCAATTCACTTTCAGCAGGTTTGGCCGTGCCAATGTTCATCTCTTTGAAAACCTGGCGGGCATCGGCAGAGAGTATTTCGGTTCTAAACTGTTGGGCAAGCCTGATGGCGAGGCCGGTCTTGCCCACCGCTGTGGGGCCAATTAACGTTATCAGAAACTTATTCTCCACGCTCCAATTTACGATACTGTTTTTTCTATCCTCATCCCGCAAGAAATATTATCTTGCAGCATTATTTCATACTATTACAAAATGATTAAGTACACCAACCAGTTCCTCACCAAGCTCGAAGATATGATTGCCGAATCCGATTATATACTTCGTTACGAGAAGGGCAGTTTCAAATCGGGCTATTGCCTGCTGCGCGAGCAGAAAATCATGATCGTTAATAAATTCTATACCACCGAAGGCAAAATAAACGCCCTGCTTGAAATTCTGAAAAACACCGAACTGGAAACCGCCCGGTTCTCAGAGAAGAACAAAAACTTGTATGATGAACTCATGCAGGCCGAGGTTAAAATTTAAAGGGGGATTTAGTAAATTTGGCCATGGCTGTTGCAATTCAATCTCCCCCAAAAACGTTAATGGAAGTTTACCGCATGCTTCCCGAAGGCACACGTGCGGAAATCATTGATGGAATTTTATATATGTCGCCCGCTCCTTTGGTCAATCATCAAGGTTTGATAATGAAATTATCTTCTCAACTCTTCTTTCATTGTGAAGAAAATAAGTTAGGGGAAGTCTTTACATCTCCAATTGACGTGTACCTAAATAATAAAAATGCCTTTCAGCCAGATATTATTTTCATTTCAAAAGATAATAATAGCATCGTCAAAGAAGATGGCATTTATGGTGCCCCGGATGTAATAGTGGAAGTGCTTTCACCAGGAACATCAAGATCTGACTTAACTAAAAAGAAACCTGCTTATGAAAAAGCAGGAGTTAAAGAATACTGGGTGGTTGATCCAAAAACGAAACTGGCAATAGGCTTTCGCCAAATGAAAGGTAAGTTCGAAGAGTTCAAGCGGGAGAAGGGAAAGCTTAGTTCCTCCCTGTTAAAGCACGTTTTTAAATTCTGACCTGCCCCAGTTGAAAGTCACCTTCCTCGGCACTGGCACATCGCAAGGCATTCCCGTAATCGGGTGCGAGTGTGTGGTATGCCGTTCGATGGACTACCGCGACAAACGGCTCCGAACGTCCATCCACATTGAAATTGATAATAAAAGTTTTGTCATTGATACCGGCCCCGACTTTCGCCAGCAGGCCCTTCGTGAAGGAATAAAAAAATTAGACGCAGTTATTTTCACCCACAGTCACAAAGACCACATTGCGGGCCTGGATGACGTGCGGGCTTACAACTATATTCAGAAAGCTGCTATACCTGTTTACGGAGCCAGGGAAGTTCATGAGCAATTGAAGCGGGAATTTTATTACGCTTTCGCGGATATGAAATACCCGGGCATTCCCCAACTTGATCTCATCGAATTAGACGGCAACGACTTTACTGTGCAAGGGGTATCGATCATATCGTTGCCCGTTTTGCACATGAACTTGCCGGTATCTGGTTTTCGATTTAAGGATTTCAGCTACATCACCGACTCCAATCAAATTCCGGACAGCACATTTGAAAAATTGAAGGGAACGAAAATTCTGGTGCTCAACGCTCTTCAGAAAGAAAAGCATGTTTCGCATTTCACTTTAGAGGAAGCCATTGAAGTAGCGGGAAAGGTTAATGCGCAAACGACTTACCTTATTCACATGAGCCACCGGATGGGATTACATAAAGATACTGAACCCGAACTTCCGCCTAATATCAAATTGGCTTTCGATGGTCTGGCATTGAGCCTGTAATCCTCAGTAATTTCGCCCGGACGAATGCACAACAGCTATTTCTTTCTCAGGCATCTGACACAGGAGTTGAAGGAAAAACTTAACGACTTTACGATTGTTTCGTGCTTCAGCCAGAACAAGGATGAACTGATTATCGAGTTAAACAACCGCTCGAAATCATTTTTTATTAAAGCTCATCTGCAACCTGATTTTTGTTGCTTGTCGTTTCCCTCTTCATTCAACCGTGCCAGGAAAAACTCCATTGATTTATTTCAGGACGTAATCCTTAAAAAAGTTGAAGGAGTCAGGCAATTTGAAAATGAACGGAGTTTTGCTCTTGAGTTATCCGGTGGATTCAATTTGCTTTTTAAAATGCACGGCAACCGCTCCAATGTCATTCTGTTCAACGCAGGAATTGCCATGGCCATATTTCGGAATCACTTGAAAGCCGATCTTACAATCAATTTAGAATCGTTGGACCGTCAACTCGAATGGTCGTTTGAATATTTCAAGAAACATGAGTCCGATCTGAAGAAGGGATTCTTTACACTCAGTAATGATATTTGGGAACATTTAAATAGAAAGGGATTTTATTCGCTCAATGAACAAGAACAATGGGAATCATTGCGAGACTTGAATAATCAGCTAAAGAAAGGTGAGTACTTTATAGTTAGAAATAATGGATCGGTTGCCTTATCGCTTTATGAATATGGTGAAACAGTGAGAAAACATAAGCATGCCACAGAGGCCATCAACGATTTTTTTCACCTCAAAATGCAGACCGGGTCTTTAGAAGCAGAACGGTTTCGGGCCTTGAAAATAATTCAAGAGAAAGAAAAACAAATCATACGTTACACCAGCAAAAATAAAACACTCCTTCAATCTCTTGAAACCGACCAACCCTGCCAACTCTGGGCTGATTTAATTATGGCTAACCTTCACCTTATTCGAATGGGAGAAGAAAAAGTTGTTTTGGCGAATCATCACCAGCCCGGAAAATCGGTTGAGATTAAATTGAAGAAAGATTTATCTCCACAAAAAAATGCTGAGGCGTATTTCAGGAAAGCAAAAAACCAAAAGATCGAAATCCGCCAGTTGACTGAATCCCTGCTTCAGAAGGAAGCGGATTTGATAAATCTTGGAAGGGTTAAGCAACAAATCGAGCAAACTGAAGACTTGATCAGTCTCAATAAACTTCTATCAGATTCAGGGCTTCTTAACACTTCGCAATCAAAAACCATAAGGCTCCCCTATCGTGAAGTTGAGTATAAAGGATATAGTATTAGAATCGGGAGAAATGCAAAAGACAACGATGAACTCACCCTTAAGTTCGCCCACAAAGAGGATTTATGGCTGCATGCCAAAGATGTTTCTGGTTCCCACGTGGTGATAAAGCACCAGTCTGGAAAAACGTTTCCAAAAGATGTGATTGAGCGGGCGGCAGAGTTGGCGGCCTTTCATTCGAAACGAAAAGGAGAGTCGCTCTGCCCGGTGGCAGTCACCCAAAAAAAGTTTGTCCGCAAGAGAAAGGGCGATCCCCCCGGACTTGTAATCGTTGAAAAGGAAAAAGTAATAATGGTAGAACCCAGAAATTAATTTTGAAACTTAAGACCATAAACATCAAACCTGAAGCCCTATCCTCCGTTAGTATCATGTTACATAAACCTGCCAACCCAAAACCAACAACTATGAAGAACATTTACATACTCTCACTTTTAGTAATTGGGTTTCTAACCCAATGTTCGGAAGAAAAGCGATACACCACCAAGACGGGCGAGGCCAACGGCTTCACCTATGAATACGTAACGAACGACCCCCTCAAAACCCGTATTTATACTTTGAAAAATGGCTTGAAAGTTTACCTCAGCCAATATGCAGCCGAACCCCGCATCATGACCAATATTGCCGTGAAAGCAGGAGGAAAATTTGATCCGGCCACGGCAACCGGCCTGGCCCATTATCTCGAACACATCATGTTCAAGGGCACAGCCGATTTCGGCACGTTGGATTGGAGCAAAGAATCAATAATGCTCGATAGCATTGAAACGATGTTTGAATCCTACAGAAAGCTAAC
>JAYUHI010000212.1:0-2000 GCA_043767095.1 Bacteroidota bacterium | reverse complement strand
TATTATTTTTCGACCCAATTTTCGTTCGCCAAATGACTTCGGCCTGTGTGAGGGCATTGAAAGCCAGGTCAAATTTCTTTTCGGAAATGTGCAGGATGGCCACACTTTTCAATACTTCGGCATACTGAGGATTGTCTTTGCCTAATCTTTTCCCAATGATATCACGAGCTTCAGTTAACAAACCTTCAATTTTCTGGTGGTCTTCTCCATTGGCAAACCTGATCAGGGCGAGCTGAGCTAATGATTTGGCAACTTCTATGTGATCGATGCCAAACTGCTTCTGCTGACTTTGAAGGGTTTTCATAATGTTCTCCTCTGAGCGTGGATAATCTCCCAAAATAAAATACAGATCGGAAAGAAGTTTTTGTGCCGGAGCTGTTTTGGTGGACTTATCACCATAAATTGGCAAGGCGGTTTGGTAACAACGCTGGGCAATTTTATCGGCCTCGGTGTAATCGCCTTTGGCTAATAGAAGATTTCCTTTGTTAACCAATGGCTCAATTAACCTGAGCGATTTCGAACCATACAGTTTTTCATATTCCACAATCAACTTATCGAGGATTGGTTCGGTGTCGCTGTAACGCCCCAATTGAATCAACAAACTGGAAAGCTCCTGGGCGGTGGTCAATTCATCTATATTCAAATCCGATTTGGATTTAGAAATTATTTTAGCCGACCGGTCCAAGTTATCCTCGGCTTCACTGAACAAACCTTTCAACCCAAATAATTTAGCCTGTGTTTCAATAGCATTAACAAGGGCCGGCTTCCACTCATCTTCTTTTCGGTGATCCTCCAGAATTTTCAAGGCCAGGTTTAATTCTTCTTCTGCTTTTTCATATTGCCCCAACTTCAATCGAAGGTTGCAAACCTTGTTCAACTGAATGCCATACAGGGGATCCGTATTTTGGTATTTTGACCGGGCCACATCACTTGCTTTTTCCAGCGTTTCGGTTGCCTTATCATATTTGTCGGTGATCTCATACAACACGGCCAGGTGGTTGAGAATATCGAGGTGCTGGTAATGCCACGGCCCGATTTGCTTGCTCACCACAGCCAGATAACTATCGGTGTAAATTTTGAGCGCCTCCTGAATTTTATTGGTGTAGTCAAGATAAAAGTTGGCTAACTGCAACCGGGCTAAATGCGTTTCGGGAACGTCTTTGCCCAGCAATTCTTCCTTAATTTCGATTATCGTTTTTAAATAGCCCTCAGAGTTCCTGTAGTTCTTTTGATCGAGCGAAAGATTAAAGAGAAACTGATTTACCTGGATGGTGGTGCGGTTGTTACGCGGAAGGTTTTTGTTGGAGGCCAGCAAATTATTGGCATCGTTCTCTAAATTTCTCACTTTGTCTTTAGTCATCTTGATGTCGTAGTCAACAGTCTGTTGCCGCACGGAATAAACACTTCCTTTTTTGTAGCTGTCCTTAATAATCTTATCAAATTCATTTTGAGTGGATAAGTATTTGGATGTGTTTTCCTGAAAGAGCAACCGCTTCAAATGTTGCTCATAAATTTCTGCCCCTAAATAATGTGAAGACTTGTGCTGCGATTTTAAATTGTCGAGAGCGCGTTCGTATCCTGAATGTTCAGGAAAACTCCGGTCTGCCCGGAGGCCGTTCTCCACCAACAGATTGGAAAACAGGAGTTGGTTCTTAACATAAGGGATAGTGTTTTGGCCCAGGTTTTTCTCTATCCACGTGGCGGCACCCACAAAGGCGGAGTCGGCACTGATCAGGTTTCCTTTAAGCCGGTAGTTATTTGCAAGGGCAGTCATCCACCGCGAGTAGTCGTTAAAGCGTTTGGTTATTTCTTCATCGCTCAAGCGCCTGGTTTTTAATCCACCTTTGTCATCGGTAAAGGCTTCCTGCTTCACGGCTTTGCCGGCAAAATATTTTTCGCGTGCCCGCAAAGCCTCCAACGCCTGATTGAAATAACCCTGCCCGGAAAGGGCCTCGGCCATGGCCAAATCCAATCGGGCGGCAGCGCCCTCATCTAAAAAT
>JAYUHI010000211.1:0-4786 GCA_043767095.1 Bacteroidota bacterium | reverse complement strand
GGGATGAGGCGGAGACCACTTATCAGAAGGCCCTTAGTCTGGAGCCGGGCAATGCTGATGTGTTAAGGAGATTGGGAAGCCTTGCCTCAACATTAGGTCATTGGGAAGAGGGCCTGCAATTTACCGAACAATCCCTTGCGTTTGACCCGTTGAGAGTTGTAACCTATAATTCGAAAGGTAATAACCTGACCAATACCAATCGCCTTGACGAAGCTATTGTTTCATACAAAAAAGCCCTTGAACTGAACCCACAGTTTCAGAGTGCACACTTGAACCTGGGCATAGTTTACCTGTTGCAGGGTAAACCAGAAATGGCCCTAGCCGAGATGCAGCAGGAAACCATTGAGGTCTTTAAGCGATTTGGTTTGGCCTTGGCCTACCATGCGCTGGGGCGCAGGAAAGAAGCCGATGAAGCATTGACAAATTATGTCTCCATCTATCAAAACGATTGGACCTATCTGATTGCTCAAATTTATGCATTCCGTGGAGAAAAGGATAAGGCCTTTGAGTGGCTGGAAAAAGCTTATGCAAGAAAAGACAGCTGGCTTGTAGGGCTAAAAGGTGATCCTTTATTTAGAAACCTTGAGGGTGATCCGCGGCACACTGCCTTTTTGAAGAAGATGAACTTACCGTTAGATTAAAAATTGGTTTTTACAATATCTTTTATAAAATAAATTAAACTTTTGTCTCAATCCCGCCAACTTGCTGCCATTATGTTCACCGATATTGTCGGGTACACAGCTATGATGCAGCAAAACGAAGAGAAGGCGGTGGCGGTAATCAAACATTATAATGCGACTCTCGAACAATTGGTAAAACATTTTAATGGCCAGGTATCAAATTATTATGGTGATGGAAGTCTTTGTATTTTCTCCAGCGCTACGGATGCTGTTAATTGTTCTTTAGCCGTACAAAAAGATTTGAAGACTGAACCGGTGGTTCCGCTGCGTATTGGTTTACATATTGGCGAAGTTTTTTTTGAAGATGCAAAGGCGTTGGGTGATGGAGTAAATGTGGCTTCAAGAGTACAGTCGCTGGGACAGGAAAATACAATTCTTATTTCTGGTGAAATCCATGATAAAATAAAGAACAATGTTTCTATTACAACAATATCTCTTGGCCATTTTGATTTTAAGAATGTTGGCAAAGCAATGGAAGTGTTTGCCCTTACCAATGAGGGATTATTTGTGCCACAGCGGAAAAGCATGGAAGGAAAACTGAAGAAGAAAAATCTTCATAAACGAAATATAATTACCGCTCTTTCATTGATCATACTAGTTGCAGCAGCTTTTTTTATTTACAAAAATTTCTCTGTCAAAAATGATAAGGCTGCGGACAAATCCATTGCCGTACTTCCTTTTTTGGATATGAGTGCTGCCAAAGACCAGGAATATTTCTCTGATGGTCTGAGCGAAGAACTACTGAATCTTCTGGCAAAAATTCCCGAACTGAAAGTGATTGGACGTACTTCCTCTTTCTCATTCAAGGGCAAGAATGAAGACTTAAGAAGTATTGCCCAAAAGTTAGGGGTTGCCCATATTTTGGAAGGCAGCGTTCGCAAAGATGGAAATAAGATTCGTGTAACAGCCCAGTTGATAAGGGCAACTGACGGCTCACATTTATGGAGTGAAACCTATGACCGGGATTTAGAAGGCATCTTTAAATTACAAGATGAAATAGCCAGTACTGTAGTGAGACAATTAAAGTTGAAGCTTCTTGCAGCTCCATCCGGTGCAGCTTCTTCTACCAACATCGAAGTTCATAATCTTATTCTGCAGGGAAATTATTTTTTTGATAAGCTGGATAAAGAAAATGTTGCCAAAGCCCTTGATTTTTACTTTCAGGCGTTGGCTATCGACTCCCTGGATGCACGGGTGTGGGGAGTAATTGCAAGAACTTATTCAAGACAATCCTGGCAAAACGATATAGAGCAAAATGAAGGTTACGAAAAAGCACGGAAAGCTGCTGCAAAAGCCATAGCATTGGACGATAACCTGGCCGATGGCTATTCGGTGTTGGCCGGTGTTAAATATTACCATGATTTTGACTGGGATGAGGCGGAAGCCACTTTTCAGAAGGCCCTTAGTCTGGAGCCGGGAAATGTTAATGTGTTAGGTCATTTGGGATCCCTGGCCTTAACATTAGGTCACTTGGATGAGGCTATTCAATTTATCAAACAGGCTTTGGTAATAGACCCGTTAAAACCTATTCTCTATATTGAGCAAGGCGCTAACCTGACTTATTCCAATCGCTTTGTGGAAGCTATTGTTCAATACAAAAAGATCTTAGAACTGAACCCACAAGTTCAGCGGGCACATATGTACATGGGCAGAATTTATTTGCTACAGAGTAAACCAGAGATGGCCCTTGCCGAGATGCAGCAGGAAACCATAGAGGTTTTTAAGCGATTTGGTTTGACCTTGGCCTACCATGCGCTGGGGCGCAAGAAAGAAGCCGATGAAGAGTTGAGAAATTATATCGCCATCTATCAAAACGATTGGGCCTATCTGATTGCCGAAATTTATGCCTTTCGTGGAGAAAAGGATAAGGCCTTTGAGTGGCTTGAAAAAGCTTATACAAGAAAAGACAGTTGGCTTATATTCTTGAAAGATGATCCTCTTTTGAAAAACCTGGAGAGTGATCCGCGGCATACTGCTTTTTTGAAGAAGATGAAGTTACCCTTGTGAACCGGTTGGTTTGGGTTGCTTATCGCCATCACCCCAAATCAAACAGGTTCATTTCTTATATTTGATACTGCTGCGCCAGATAAAAGAAGATGGGAAGAAAAAATTCAGTTTGGATTTCTGATTTCTTCGGAACTATGGATCGATTAATCAATATTCCCCTGCCCTCCGCAAAGTTTCCTCCTGCATTTTGTTTCGGGTAGACAAGCCGGCAGACAATCTGGATATGAAATAGGATGGCTCAACTGAGTTCAACAACTATGTCCGACCATAAAACATCCAACCGCCTCATCCATTCCACCAGTCCATACCTGCAGCAACATGCCCATAATCCGGTGGATTGGTTTGAGTGGGGGAATGAGTCGCTTCAAAAGGCGTTGAGTGAAGACAAACCCATTTTAGTAAGCATCGGATATTCCTCGTGCCACTGGTGCCATGTGATGGAGCGCGAGTCGTTTGAGAATGAGGAGATCGCCAAAATCATGAATGAGCATTTTGTTTGCATTAAAGTAGATCGGGAAGAACGCCCGGATGTGGATCAGGTTTATATGGACGCCATCCACGCTATGGGCATGAACGGTGGATGGCCATTGAATGTGTTTCTCACCCCCGATCAAAAACCTTTTTATGGCGGCACTTACTTTCCTCCGAGAAACTGGGCTGCACTACTCACCAACATCCAAAAATCATATCGCGATAAGAAAGCAGAAATTAACTCCACAGGCGAAGAAATAAGAGCGCATTTGAACATCAACGATTTGCAACGGTTTGCCACCAGCACAACCGAAATGAAGTTGGAGCAGGCCGATCAAATGTTTAAAATCCTTCATTCTAAATTCGATCCGGTTTATGGAGGATTGGACAAGGCACCGAAGTTTGTGATGCCATCCATTTGGGAATTTTTGCTGAGCTACTATCATATCACCGGAAATCCACAAGCATTACATGTTGTGGAGCACACACTGAAGATGATTGCCTGTGGAGGAATATTCGATCAGATTGGCGGAGGCTTTGCCCGATATAGTGTTGACGGGAAATGGTTTGCCCCGCATTTTGAAAAAATGTTGTACGACAATGCTCAGTTGTTGAGTTTGTACTCAGAAGCATTTACGATCACCGAAAATCCGTTGTTCAAAGAAACCCTTGAAAAAACTATTGACTGGATTGAGCGCGAGATGACCCACCCCGAAGGTGGATTTTATTCCGCCCTTGATGCCGACAGCGAAGGCGTGGAAGGAAAATTTTATGTGTGGGATTATCAGGAGTTCAATGATGTCGTTGGTGAAGATTCAGAATTAGCTGCCGCCTGGTTTAATGTGAAGCCCAACGGAAACTGGGAACACGGCCAAAACATTTTAACCAGGCCAAATGCTGCTGGTGAGTTTGCTGCCACCTTTCAAACAACAGAAACAGAATTGAACCCAGTCATAGAAAGGGCATCACTTAAACTTTTTGAAATGCGCTCCGTGCGAATAAGGCCAGGCCTTGATGATAAAATTCTTTTAGGCTGGAACGCCATGATGATTGCTGGACTTGTTGATGCTTCACTGGCTTTGCAGCAAGAAAAACCTTTGACCATGGCTGTGCGTGCCATGCAATTTCTTGAAACCCATCTCATTGAAAACGCCTGCCTGCCGGACAGGCAGGGAAAAGCCTACCGAAGCTTCAAAGGTAAAACGTCAGTGACCGGAGCATTTTTAGAAGACTACGCTTTTTTAATCCGGGCCTACATAAAACTTTATCAGGCCACCTTTAATGAATCTTATCTTCAAAAGGCCACACAATGGTGCGAATTGGTGATGGCTGATTTTTACGATGAGACCGATGGCTATTTTCATTTCAGTTCTAACCAATCCGAAAAACTAATCGCCCGGAAAAAAGAAATCTTTGATAATGTGATCCCCTCCGGCAATTCGGTTATGGCGCGAAACCTGCTTCTGCTTTCCGCTTACTTTGAAGGGAATCAATGGAATGCCATCGCCACGAACATGATTGCTAAACTGTCATCACTAATTTCATCTGAGCCATCGTACATGGCCAACTGGGGAATGGCGCTGCTTGAAGCAACCCATGGTTTTGAGGAGATCGTGATTTCCGGAAAA
>JAYUHI010000210.1:0-4786 GCA_043767095.1 Bacteroidota bacterium | reverse complement strand
TCAAGGCCAATGGCTTTGCGGAGTATGGAAACCAATAGGATAAGTTCTTGCTTAGGTTTTTCAGAACGGGGTAAGCGGTGCACTAATTTTCCATCGGCTTCGTGGTCTTCCTTTGTGGCGAAAGCATCCCACAGTTTGCCGAGCTTAATTACGGGCTTCTCCTGGGTTAAGCGCTCATAGAGTTCGTTAATCATTTTGTACGTCAACTCCCTTCTTCGGTAAGGCTGGCCGTAGAATATTTGCAGGGCGGTGATTTCGTTCTTATGGGCTTCAATCCATGCAGTGAATTCCATGATCAGTGTTTGCGCTCCGGCTACTTGGTCTTTCACCCAGCCTATTTTTACAATCTCGTCTGGGTTAATGTGGTCAATAATCTGATCGTATTTTTTACGCACGTCAATTACATAGTTGCGCAGTTCGTAATCGTTGAAAACGGCTGTGGCAGCTTCTACCAATTTTGAATGTTGAATCTGAAATTTTGAATGAACGGCATCGGGCGCAGCATCTGGGTTTTCCTTTCTGATCTCAGTTTCTAAGTTCTCTAAGGTATCAGGATCGTAAGCATTTAGTAACTCCTTTACTACCTGCGTAATGGTTTTACCATTGGCTTTCTCAATGAACCCGGCTTTCTCTTTTTCCGTGATCTGTTTATCCAGGCGCATCAGTCGGTTGGCGAGGGTAGTGAGCATATCTTCATCGCGGTTGCCCATGTGGATGCCTTCCAGCACTTCTTTCAAACTCATGCCCGGCTTTTTCTCCAACGGGCGACTGTCGGTCTTCTGGCTTTTCTCAACACCAATGGCATCAATGATCACAAAATGATCTTTGGTGTATTTGGCGGCAGGGGTGCCAGTGGCTTTCAATTCTTCCAGGCTGCACGTACGTGTGCCGCGTCCTTTCATCTGTTCATAATAGGTGCGGCTCTTTACATCGCGCATGAACAGCAACACTTCTAACGGGCGGATGTCAGTGCCGGTGGCAATCATGTCAACGGTAACGGCCACACGCGGGTAATAACTGTTGCGGAATTGTTGTAAAACACTCTTGGGGTCTTCTTCGCTTTTGTACGTGATCTTTTTGCAGAACTTGTTTTCTTCAGCGAACTCTTCGCGTACAATATTGATAATGTCATCGGCATGACTATCGCTCTTAGCGAAGATGAGCATCTTGGGCACTTCAAAGGCCTCACCCCCCGCCCTCTCCGGAGGAGAGGGGGCTGTGAAACGATCGGGGAAAATTACAGGTAGTTGCTCCTTCACGGCACGAATGATCATGCGAATCTGATTTGGGTTCACCACTTTGTCGTCCAGTTGTTTGGAGGTGTACACTACATCTTCATCGAGTGTATTCCAAAACTGTCTGCGGGTGAGTTTCTCGCGACTGCCAATGTATTCACCCAAAGCAAGGGCTGAACCTTGCTGGGTGATTTTGGTTGTGATTTCAAATACATTGTACGGTACCAGCACGCCATCTTCCACTGCTTTTTGGTAGCCGTAATCGCACACAAGATTCTGATTGAAGTAACCAAAGGTGCGGTTATCAGGCGTAGCGGTTAAGCCAATCTGGAAGGCATCGAAATAATCGAGCACTTGTTTCCATAAATTATAAATGCTGCGGTGACATTCGTCAATGACAATGAAATCGAAAAACTCCATGGGCGTCTTTTCATTGTACACTACAGGCATGGGTTCTTTGGGCGCCCACTTTTTCTCTTCCGGATTTTCTTCTTCATCGCGTTCATCCAACTCTGTTTCTTTCAAAATAGAATACAAGCGCTGGATGGTGCTGATGTACACCTGGCTGTCGGTGGGAATAAACGAACTGCTCAATCTTGTTACGGCATACAATTCAGGGAAGAGGCGGTTGTCGTCTTGTGGTTGGTACCGTTTAAATTCCTGTTCTGCCTGCTCACCTAAATTCCTGGTATCAACTAAAAACAAAATACGTTTGGCTTTGGAAAACTTTAGCAGGCGATAAATGGAGGTGATGGCCGTGAATGTTTTTCCTGAACCTGTGGCCATTTGAACCAAGGCCTTAGGTCTGTTCTCGCGGAAAGAAGTTTCCAGATTAGTAATGGCGGTGATCTGACAATCGCGTAAGCCGTCTATTGGCAACGATGGAATTTCATGCAATCGAGCGCGAAGAGTTTTACCTTCCTTCAACCACTTCTGAAATGTTTCAGGCCTGTGAAAGGTAAAGACCGGGCGCGATCTTGGTTTTGGGTCGCGGTAATCGGTGAAGCGGGTTACTTCGCCTGTACTTTCGTAAGCAAAATGGAGAGGATCGTTATCGAGATACTTGAGTTTCCCTTTGGCGTAGCGTTCGGATTGATCTTCCACAGAGGTAAGCCGAACGCCTTCTTCGGCTTTCTTGGCTTCAATAACACCAATGGGCTTTTTGTCTATAAAGAGCAGATAATCTACCGGGCCGGTGTCGGTTCTATATTCTGTTACGGCTACGCCAAGCGCTGCGGCCAGGTTTAATTTGCTTTTGGGCTGAACAATCCACCCACACTCCGCGAGGAGTTTGTCAATGTGGTCGCGGGCAATTTGTTCTGGGTTTTGATTCACCAGAGCGAATTTAAACAAATGCCTATCAATTCATTACCAGTTCAGATAAACCGGCAAACTACCAATGATGTTTCGGCATTCTCTTGGCCGCATGATGGTGAGGCACCTCTATCCGTTTTCCATTCTTGGCTGCCTTCAATTTGATTTTTTCATCCAGACGGATATTGTAGCGGATCACCTGCCAGTATTCTGCGCCATACTCTACAAAGATTTCTGAGCCGGCTGAAATATCCCGAGTGGCCACGATGTAGCACTTTTTCTTTTCCGTATCGTACTCTGAATTGTTCCTAATGCCTTCCACGCGGGTAAGTCCATTCGCATCATTGGCGAAATGAGCTACACCGCTTTTTGTTTTCCAGGCATCAACCACATAGTTCCGGGTGAAATAAAAAACATAGCCGTTGCGGTAATCGGCCATCTGCTCCACCTGTTTCCAGGTAAGAACTTCGCCTTTATATTCAGTAACCTTTGTTCCTTTTGGAATCAAAACTTTAGTGAATAAACCTTTGCCTGCATCGGGCAATGTTGACTTTTTAGTGAAGAGGTGTTTATCGAGAAGTGCCATAGTTAAAATAAGGGCGCGAATATAGGAAACTTTCAATCCCATAACCGGCAATGACTCTGAAAGCAGAATATCAAATCGAATCGAGAAGCTAAACTTAGTTCTATGTTCGACCCCGAGTGCGATCGAATGCCGGGACAAGCAAATCCAAGAAGCGACAATTATATATAACCGCCTGTTTTTTCTTGAAATCAATGCCGCACCTCGCAATGTAACCTTAGTAGAACCGCAATCATCAATGATAATGAACCTTATTACCTTATTCTGTAAGCTCAATAAAGTAATAAGGGTTTACGGGCACACGGCATATTTTCTACTAAGTATCCCGACAGGGCGCGCCCTGTGTTTTGAGAGTCTATCCAGTTTTTGGCCGATCAGGGTTATGCAAACTTAGTGGCGTCTCAGCAGGATGAATTTGAAATGCGGCCCCATAACCACCAACTAATTATTATTTTTGCCTGATGAGATTCACTGAAAGTCAGATACTGGCTGCATTATCAACGGTTAACGACCCCGACCTTCACCGCGACCTGGTGAGCCTGGGCATGATAAAAGATATCGCGTTAAGCGAAACCGGTGTTGCGTTCACGGTGGTGCTCACCACACCCGCTTGCCCACTGAAAGAAAAAATCAAAAGTGATTGCCGGGAAGCTGTAGAGAAGGTGGTGGGAAAGGATTTTCACATCAACATTAACATTACTTCCTCGGTAACATCGGCCAGGCAATCGGGCCCTATTCTTCCCGGTGTCAAAAATATTGTGGCCATTGCTTCCGGCAAAGGCGGAGTTGGAAAGTCAACGGTGACTACCAACCTGGCTGTAGCCCTTGCCCAATCGGGCGCAAAGGTTGGATTGATTGATGCGGATATATTCGGGCCGTCCATACCGCTCATGTTCAACTGTGAGTTCGAGCAGCCGGAGGTGCAGGTGATCAACAATAAAAATTATATCATCCCCATTGAACATTATGGAGTGAAGTTGATTTCCATCGGGTTCCTCACTCCGCCCGATAGTGCTGTAATCTGGCGCGGGCCAATGGCCAGTTCGGCCCTCAAACAATTTTTTGCCGATGCCGTTTGGGGCGATCTTGATTATCTGTTTATTGATTTGCCTCCCGGCACGAGCGACATTCACCTCACCATGGTTCAAACCGTTCCCTTAACGGGAGCGGTGATTGTTACAACCCCACAAAAAGTTGCGTTGGCGGATGCTACCAAAGCCATTGCCATGTTTAAGCAAAGTCAAATCAATGTGCCCATTCTCGGTATTGTTGAAAACATGGCCTACTTCACACCCGAAGAGTTGCCCGACAATCAATATTTTATTTTCGGGAAAGACGGTGGCAAGAACTTAGCCGAGAAGTTTGGTGTTCCATTGCTTGGGCAAATACCTCTGGTGCAGGGCATCCGCGAAAGCGGTGACAGCGGTTTGCCTGCCGTGATGAAGGGTGGTATTCTAGGAGACGTCTTTGAAACCCTGGCCGAAACCCTGGCGCGCCAGATTGCCATTAGAAATGCTAACTTTGGGCAAGGGGTGAAAACGGAAGTAGTCCAGATGGTTCGTGAATAGTTAAAAGAAGTTTGCCGATGGTGGCGAAAAGTATCCATAAAGAAAAAGCATTACTGACCCGCGTTGAGAGCGCTCTCGATAGCATC
>JAYUHI010000209.1:0-11372 GCA_043767095.1 Bacteroidota bacterium | reverse complement strand
AGATCGGGAACCCACGGGCTTACCGTGTGCTGGAGGAAATAGGAGTGAAGCCTAATATTTTCTATTTGACTAAGATTAAGAATAAGGATAAAATGCCTGTGGGCTAAGCCAGGAAAACAAGTACAGACATGAACAATTATCAAGAGACAATGAAACTAAGGAGAGTCACCCCTCTCCGCCCCGGAGAGGGGCAGGGCCAGCCTGCCGAAGCAGTAGCGCAGGCAGGGGTGAGGCCAGAAAACCCAACGAGTTTATGCAAGTAACTTCAGCCATTCGCGAACCCCTGGTAATTGGAGGGAAAACTATTGCGGATGTTTCGCATGATATCAGCCGGCAAGTGGAAGCCGCGCCCTCCCGTTTATGGTGGACTGCCTTTGGCATTTCGCTGGCGCTCCTTACGTATGGTGCCTATTGTGCTTGGATGTTGTTGTGGAATGGCATTGGCATGTGGGGCTTAAACAAGACCATTGGTTGGGCCTGGGACATTACCAACTTCGTATGGTGGGTAGGTATTGGTCACGCAGGTACTTTGATTTCCGCCATTCTTCTTTTGTTCCGTCAACGGTGGAGGATGTCCATCAACCGCGCTGCAGAAGCCATGACCATTTTCGCGGTTATATGTGCAGCCAGTTTCCCTGGTTTTCACATGGGCCGGTTGTGGCTTGGATTTTATTGGTCATTCCCTCTTCCTAATGCATTTGGTTCACTCTGGGTGAATTTCAATTCGCCACTGTTGTGGGATGTGTTCGCCATATCAACGTACTTTTCTGTTTCCCTGGTTTTCTGGTACATGGGTTTGATTCCCGATTTCGCAGTAATCCGCGACCGCGCGTTGCTCATGGGCAACAAAACCCGCGCGACTATTTATAATACCCTAAGTTTCGGATGGGACGGAGCCGCTAAAACCTGGATGCGTTACGAATCGGTGGCCCTTATTCTGGCGGGACTTTCTACACCACTTGTATTGTCCGTTCACACCATCGTGTCATTCGACTTCGCCACATCGGTTATTCCCGGCTGGCACACCACTATTTTTCCACCTTACTTTGTGGCTGGGGCAATCTTCTCCGGATTCGCCATGGTGTTGACGCTCTTGCTGGTTACAAGAAAGGTATTTCATCTCGAAGATTACATCACGATTTACCATATTGAGTTGATGAATATCATCATCATCGTTACCGGTTCCATCGTAGGTGTTGCCTATATAACCGAGTTTTTTGTTGCCTGGTATAGTCAGGTGCCGGCTGAACAATATGCATTCATTAACCGGGCCACGGGTCCATACTGGTGGGCCTATTGGTCTATGATGACGTGCAACGTTATCTCACCCCAACTATTTTGGATCAAGAAAATACGAACCAGTTTGATGGCCACTTTCATTTTATCTTTGGTTGTAAACATAGGCATGTGGTTCGAGCGTTTTGTGATTATTGCCACATCCCTGCACCGCGATTACCTGCCGTCCAGTTGGACGATGTTCCATCCTACCATGTTCGACATTGGCCAGTACCTGTTTACGTTTGGGCTTTTCTTTACTTGCTTTTTCCTGTTTGCTAAATTCTTTCCGGTGGTGAACATGGCCGAAGTGAAAAGCATTATCAAAGCAACATCCGAAAGGAAGAAATGAATATGAGCGCACATAAAAACTTTTTGGTAGGTATTTTTAGTGACGAGGACGTTCTGATTGATGCCGTTGGTAACATCCGCGACAAGGGCGTGAAGATTCATGAGGTATATTCGCCTTTCCCCGTTCACGGCCTGGATGAGGCCCTCGGTTACAGACGGTCTCGCTTGCCGATTGCAGCTTTCCTGTTTGGAATGACCGGAACCATTCTCGCCCTGTTTACACAAGTCTGGATGAATGGGTTCGACTGGCCCATGATTATTGGAGGAAAGAACTTTGCTTCGTTGCCACCTTTTGTTCCGGTAACATTTGAGTTTACCGTTTTGCTTTCTGCATTCGGCATGGTAGGCACCTTCTTCATCGCGTGCGATATGAAACCCTACAAATGGCCCCGCACCTATGACATTCGAAGCACCAACGACAAACATGTGATGGCAGTGGATTTAGGATCGAACAAATTAAGTAAAGATGATATCGCCAAAATTCTAAAAGCGAGTGGTGCCGAGGAAGTAAACGAAAAGAACTTTTAAGCTATGAGAACAATAACTAAAGGCTTAAACATGAATGATAAAAGCATGGAGAGAGCAAAAGAGGGCACCCCTCTCCGCCTCGGAGAGGGGCCGGGGGTGAGGTTTAAGATCAACCATACAAAAAGTTTCGTACTCCTTTTAACAGTGGCTGTTATTCTGGCCGGCTGTGCTGCCAAAGGAGATTTCGCGGGTCGCGAATATGCACCTAACATGTACCACTCGGTGGCCTATGAACCGCTTTCGCAAATCACCGATGAATCGGCAGGCACTATCGTGAACTCGTTGGATAATGGAAGAGGAGAATATTTCAACTCGAACAAATACAACCCCAATCGCATGAACGTGAGGGAGCCTGCCCCCAATACAGTGAAAAGAAATAAGTATGGCTGGTTGCCTTATCGTTTGCCCAAAGACAGTTTAGCCCTGGCCGCTGTGCTGTTGAAGAACCCGTTGGACTCCACAGCTGCTATTGTTGGCGAAGGCAAAATGTTGTATGAATTGTATTGCGATCATTGCCATGGAGCGAAAGGCGCTGGCGATGGTAAAGTGGCCGATAAATTTCCAGGCGTTCCTAACTATAAGTCAGACGCCTTAATAAACATTTCCGAAGGTCATATTTTCCATGTGATCACCCTCGGCAAAAACCTGATGCAGCCACACGGCTCGCAGGTGAGCCCGGAAGACCGCTGGAAAATAGCCAAGTATGTGAAGACGTTACAGAAATAATTTAAAAGAGAATTATCATTTCAGTTATGCACGAATCTCATACAGTATCAGAAGAGCGGTTTGAGTTTACATCGGGTGCCCGTAACAAAATCATTTTAGTTGGGGTGGTTGGTGTTGCGCTTTTCGCCCTCGGTGTTTTCTTTGCCAGCATGGGCGGTGAAGGTGAGCATGCAGGCGGCCACCAGGGTGCGCTTTCAACCTCAACCAATCTGCTGGCTTCTGTGCAGGAAACGGCTGATGCTGAAGCCGAGCCGGCTGGTCACGAAGAAGGAAACCCTTTAGTTAAAAGAATAATTACTTCGCTGTGGCATAACAATGTTTTTTTTACGGGCATTGGTATCATCGGACTTTTCTTTATTGCCATTCAGTATGCAGCGTCTGCGGGGTGGTCGGCACCAGTGAAACGAATTCCGCTGGCTATCGGTCATTGGATTCCTTTCGCTGGCATTATTATGCTGGCTGTTTATTTTGCTGGCAGCCATGACCTTTTCCATTGGTCACATGCAGGGTTGTATCAAAAAGGCGAAGAGTTTGATGAAATCTTGGATGGCAAAAAATCCTACTTTTTCTGGCCGATGGACGGTGGGGAGTTTCCCGCTTTCTTTATTTTCAGGATGGTGGCCTTCTTCGGATTGTGGTTCCTGTTTTTCGTTTGGATTAAAAAAGAAATGCTGGCCGAAGATTTGGATGGCGATGTGAAGCATTGGCATAGCGCCCAGGTACTCTCGACTGTATTCCTAATCATTTTTGGTGTTTCTTCTTCAGTGGCCGCATGGGATTGGGTGATGAGCATTGACCCGCATTGGTTCAGCACCATGATGGGCTGGTATGTTTTCGCGAGTTGGTGGGTTACTGGATTATCCGTGATAACCTTGATATTGGTTTACCTGAAAGATGCAGGTTATCTGAAAGTGGTTAACGCTAACCACCTGCACGATTTAGGAAAGTTTATTTTCGCGTTCTCCGTATTCTGGACATACATCTGGTTCAGCCAGTTCATGCTGATTTATTACGCCCACTTTCCGGAAGAAACCGTGTACTTTGTGGTTCGTAAAACCGTTTCGCCCTACAGTTGGATATTCTATGCTAACTTAGTACTCAACTTCGGTTTGCCTTTCTTATTGTTAATGACCCGGGATGCCAAGCGGCATATGTCTATGCTAAAAGTGGTTTGTCCGATCATCATCATTGGGCACTGGTTAGATTTCTACCTGATGATTACACCCGGAATCATGAAATACAATGGCGCAATTGGTTTTCTGGAAATTGGTTTAGCATTAATATTTATGGCCGCATTTCTTTTCGTGGTATTGAGCAGCCTGGCCAAATTTCCATTAATTGCTAAGAACCATCCCATGATGGCAGAAAGTATGAATCACCATATCTGATATTTGAATAGAGCAACGTTAAATTAAAATATTATGATGAGTCTGGTTATCGGTTTAGGTGTTGTTCTGGTGCTGGTCATCCTGTATATGATTTTCAGGATCGGCACGTTGGTGAACGTGATGCGCGGCCCTGAAAAACCCGGAGGCACCGCCAACCAGGTGAATGCTTTTCTCTTTCTGGTTTTTATGGTGGTTGGCTTAGGCGGATTCTTTTGGTATTCTTACGCCCATTTCGATAGCTATATTCTGCCCGTTGCTTCTGAGCATGGAGTCATCACTGATCATTTGTTTTGGCTCACCATGGTTGTTTGCGTTGCAGCCTTCTCCGTAATTTTCGTAGCCATGTTCTGGTTCACCTTCCGATACCAGTACAAAGAAGGTCGCAAGGCAAGTTTCTTAGTGGACAATCATATCTTGGAATTAATATGGACGGGTATTCCGGCCGTGGTCATGGCTCTGTTGATTTTCAAAGGACTCGAAACCTGGAATGCCATCACCGATCCTGCATCGAAGGATGCAGAAGTCATTGAATTGGTGGCTAAGCAGTTTGACTGGTCGGCCCGCTATCCCGGCAAGGATAAACAACTTGGCAAGTTTGATTTCAGACTGATTGATGCATCAAATGAATTTGGATTGAACCTGGCTGATGATCCTAACACCTATGATGATTTCAAATCACAAACTCTTCACCTTCCTAAAGGAAAAGAGGTGCTGATAAAGATTCGCGCGAAGGATGTTTTGCATAGCCTTTATCTGCCGCATTTCCGGGTGAAGATGGATGCCGTGCCCGGCATGTCCACGCACTTCAAATTTATTCCGACCAAATCCACTGCCGATATGCGGACTGAAACAGGCAACCCGAATTTCAACTACGAGTTGGCTTGTGCGGAAATATGCGGGAAGGGTCACTTCTCCATGAAGTTTAACGTTATTGTAGATGAGCCTGCCGATTATGAGAAATGGAAATCAGAACAGGAATCCTGGTTAAAGCAAAATCCGGATTACCGGAAATATGTTCCAGAGAAGTACAAAGAGATGGCCGATATTAAATCAGGTCTTACTCCCAGCGGTGTAGCAGTAAATTAAACTTAAAGAGAATTTAAACAACATGGCAACAGCAGATATTCACCTTCATACCGACACTCATCACGAGGACGAGCATGAACACGAACATCATGAGGGCAACTTCTGGACGAGTTACATTTTTTGCCAGGATCATAAAATCATCGCGAAACAGTTTTTAATCACCGGCATGTTCTGGGCACTGATTGGAGGTATCATGTCTGTGATCTTCCGTTTGCAATTGGGTTTCCCTGAAGCCAGCCTGGAATTTTTGAGACCGGTGTTAGGTGGATGGATAACAGAACATGGGAAACTCGATACTGAATTTTATCTCTCCTTGGTTACTATGCATGGCACCATCATGGTATTCTTTGTTTTGACAGCGGGCTTGAGCGGAACCTTTAGCAATTTCCTTATTCCATTGCAGGTTGGTGCCCGCGACATGGCTTCAGGGTTTATGAACATGCTTTCCTACTGGTTTTTCTTCTTGTCCAGTGTGGTAATGTTCACATCCTTATTCTTATCAACAGGCCCTGCAAGCGGTGGCTGGACCATCTATCCGCCTTTGAGCGCCCTTCCACAAGCCATTGAAGGTTCCGGTTTGGGCATGACCCTGTGGCTCGTATCTATGGCTTTGTTTATTGTGAGTACGCTATTGGGGGGTATCAACTATGTCACAACCATCATCAACCTGCGAACTCAGGGCATGTCGTTCACAAAAATGCCGCTCACCATTTGGGCATTTTTCTTTACGGCCATCATTGGACTACTTTCTTTCCCTGTACTTTTTGGCGCTGCTCTCTTGTTAATTTTCGACCGTAGCCTGGGCACCAGTTTCTTCCTGTCTGATATTTATATTGCGGGTGAACCCCTGGCGCACGTAGGAGGTAGCCCCATTTTGTTCCAGCACCTTTTCTGGTTCCTCGGCCATCCTGAAGTTTATATTGTTTTATTGCCGGCCCTGGGGATTACTTCCGAAATTATCGCCACCAATTCGCGTAAGCCAATCTTTGGATACAAAGCCATGGTTGGCTCCATGTTGTTCATCGCCATTTTGTCTTTCATCGTTTGGGCACACCACATGTTTGTTACCGGGATGAACCCTTTCCTCGGATCGATATTTACCATCCTTACGCTGATCATTGCCGTGCCATCGGCCGTTAAGATTTTTAATTACGTAACAACCCTTTGGGGTGGGAACATCAGGTTCACGCCCGGAATGCTCTTCTCCATTGGACTCGTTTCGTTTTTCCTCACGGGTGGTATCACGGGTTTGTTTTTAGGAAACTCAGCCGTTGACATTCAACTGCACGATACGTATTTTGTAGTGGCTCACTTTCACCTGGTGATGGGCAGCGCCTCTTTCTTCGGAATGATTGCCGGGGTTTATCATTGGTTCCCAAAAATGTTTGGCCGGATGATGAACGACAAGCTGGGGTATATTCACTTCTGGATCACATTCGTGGGTGTGTATATGGTTTTCTTTCCCTTGCATTACATCGGCATAGCCGGCTTCCCGCGCAGGTATTACACCTGGACGAGTTTTGAAACCTTTAATGGTTTCGCTGATCTGAATATGTTGGTTAGTATAGCTGCGATAGTAACGCTTTCAGCCCAATTCATTTTCCTCTTTAATTTTATCTACAGCATTTTCCGTGGCAAGCTGGCTTCGGCCAACCCCTGGAATGCAACCACGCTGGAGTGGACAACCCCCCGTTTCCCGCAACATGGCAACTGGCCGGGAGAAATTCCTACGGTTTATCGTTGGGCCTATGATTACAGCAAGCCCGGCTCGAAAGAGGATTTCATTCCGCAAACCATTCCATTCTCAGAAACTCCTGAGTCGAATTTGCCTCATGAAAGTGAGCAAATCAAATTGGAGATGGGCAATGGCGGAGCAATTGTAGTGGAGCCCAAGAAGCACTGATTTACTTTCATTGGATAATTCGGCAACCAGAGGGTTTAACAAACTATGTTTGTCAACTCTGGTTGCCGTTTATATTTTAATCCTGGTAGGCGGGGTGGTGCGCAGTTCAGGTTCTGGAATGGGCTGTCCCGATTGGCCGCAGTGTTTCGGGAAGTGGGTTCCACCGTCATCTGTTGACGAACTGCCATCGAACTATAAAGAAATTAATGCAGCATTCCGGGTTAAAAAAAACCAGAAGTTCATTGGCATGTTGAAAGCGATTGGCATGACTGAAACAGCTTCGAAGTTAGAAGCCGATAAAACTATTTTGCAGGAGGAAGACTTCAGCCCTTTAAAATCCAGGATTGAATATGCGAACCGGATTGTGGGAGTGGTGATAGGAATCATGATAAGCATCGTATTATTTCAATCGCTTAGATTCGTGAAAGTCAAGTTCAAGTTGTTCAGTGCAGCATTAGCAGCGTGGATATCGGTTGTGTTCACGGGTTGGTTTGGCAGTATTGTGGTGAGCACCAATCTTACCCCCTGGACGGTTTCAGTTCATTTGGGTTTTGCTTTTCTGATTGTTGGCCTGTTGGTTTATTTATTTCATGAGACATCCGTTGATCAGAATCATCAGTTCAGTAGCCTTCCGGTGTGGCTGGTGTGGTTATGCTTTTTATTGTCGATAATCCAAATGGCTTTTGGCGTTCAGGTGCGCGAGGCGCTGGATCAGGTTGCCTTTGCTTTCGCGCAAAGTAGGGAAGATTGGATTTCCCGCCTGGGGTTGGAATTTATTGTGCACCGCTCTTTTTCATGGATCGTGCTATTATCCAATGGGTGGCTCTCCTATAAATTATTTAAGATTTCCGGTTATTCCCTGCTATCGACTGGCCTGGGTGGTTTAACTTTAGCCGCGGTTGCAACAGGGGCGGGGATGGCTTATGGAAATGTTCCAGCCTTTCTGCAACCGCTGCATTTATTGATATCGGCCCTTACTTTTGGCCTTTTAATTCTTATTATTTTAAGAGCGGGAAGAAGTAAAATGAAAATGAACTATGTCTGAATTGACGAATGTCATAAATCTGAGTTGGCCTGCCAAAGCAAAAGCTTTCTTTGAATTGCTCAAACCACGGCTCTCCTTGCTGGTTGCTTTTTCATGTGCGTTTGGTTTTTCGCTTGCTTCAGGAAGCCAAATCGACTGGCTTGTCTTATCGGCATTAACTTTTGGCGGGTTCCTTTTATCAGGCGCATCGGTGGCGTTTAACATGGTGATGGAAAGAAACTACGATAAGATAATGACCCGTACCATGGGCAGGCCAATCCCCACGGGTCGTGTGTCACCAAATGAAGCCATTGTCTTTGCAACTGCCTCCTTGTTTTTGTCATTGGTTATCCTCTGGTTTTCCACTAATCCATTAACCGTATTGCTTTCGTTCATTTCAATGGTGTTGTATGTTTTAGTTTATACCCCACTGAAACGGGTTGGCCCAGTGGCGGTATTCATCGGGGCATTTCCTGGCGCTCTGCCTCCCTTGTTGGGTTGGATTGCAGCGACCGGAGAAATCAGTTATGAATCGTTGATCATTTTTGGAATTCAATTCATCTGGCAGTTCCCCCACTTTTGGGCAATAGCCTGGGTGGCCGATGACGATTATAAAAAAGCCGGGTTCAAACTATTGCCATCCGGAGGTGGGAAAGACCACAACACCGCCATCCAAATCATGACCTATACTTTATTTCTCTTGCCTTTGGGATTACTGCCCGCCTGGATTGGCCTTACCGGAATTAACTCAGCCGTAGTGGCCACCTTATGTGGCGTTGGATTTTTATCTTCAACCTTTGCGTTGATGAAAACCGGAAGTCAGCAATCCGCCAAAAGGATCATGTTCGGTTCGTTTTTATATTTGCCCATTGTTCAGATCAGTTACCTGTTAGATAAACTTTAGACGGATGGAAAATATCAGGAGTGGTCAGATGAGATTAGTAGAAGAGCCGAAGAAGCCATTGTCCATGCATCCCAAAAAGTTTGCCATGTGGCTTTTCCTGGCCAGTGTGGTTATGTTGTTTGCCGCCTGGACATCGGCCTACATCGTGAGGCGGGCCGATGGCAATTGGCAGATTTTTGATTTGCCTTCCATGTTCTATATCACCAGCCTGATCGTTATTTTCAGCAGTATCACCATGCACCTGGGGTATCAGTCTGCCAAATTAAATAATCCGGAAAAAGTGAAAACCTGGGTAACGGTTACTGCGGGCCTGGGCTTTCTGTTCTTAGCCGGGCAGTTGATAGGCTGGCAGCAATTAGTCAGTAACCAGATTCACTTTTCAGGTGGAAATCCTTCTGCCTCATTTGTTTATGTATTGTCGGGCATGCATGGTGTTCACCTCATTAGCGCGGTAGTTTTTTTAGCCATCGTCTGGAATTCTGCCCGGAAACTGAAAATTAATTCGAAGAACCTGGCGCAGATAGAAATGTGTGCCACCTACTGGCATTTTTTGGGAGGACTTTGGTTGTATTTGTTCGGATTTCTGTTGTATTTTCGCTGATTAAGTTTTTAATAAATCTAAACCGTCAGAATACGTATGGCACATTCTTCAGCAGTGGTTGTGGCACCGGGTAAAAGTGAGTGGGATGGTGGCGTATCGCCCATGGGCGTGAGCTATGGAAAACTCATGATGTGGTTCTTCCTGCTCTCCGATGCCTTTACTTTTTCCGGTTTGTTGATTACCTACGGTTTGGTTCGCGCTTCCAACCCGGCCTTTGTTGGCGACCACGAAGCCTTCCAATTTTCAACAACCTATTGGCCCGTTCCGGAAAAAGTATTTGAGGCCGTTCCATTTATTCACAGCATACACCCGCCATTAGTGTTTGTGGGCATCATGACCTTCATTCTCATTATGAGTTCGGTAACCATGGTACTTGCCGTTGAAGCGGGACATAGAATGGATAGGAAGGCCGTTGAGAAATGGATGTTGTGGACCATTGTTGGTGGCGCAGCATTTTTAAGTTGCCAGGCTTGGGAGTGGACGCACTTCATTGTGGGGACTGATACACCGACTAATGTTTCTGAATTTTTGAACGGTGCATGGACAAGCAGACCGATTTTCGGAGCTAACCTTCATGAAAATCAATACGGCCCCCCTGCGTTTGCCGATTTCTTTTTCTTTATCACGGGCTTTCACGGCTTCCACGTTTTTAGCGGTGTGCTGTTTAACTTCCTGATTTATTATAACACGGTAACCAGTGTGTATGACCGCAGAGGCTCGTATGAAATGGTAGAGAAAGTTGGTTTATACTGGCACTTTGTGGATCTGGTATGGGTATTTGTATTTACATTTTTCTATCTCGTGTAGTCAACACCCGATTAACATTTAACTATTCACGATTAACGAATTACAGATGGCACATCAATCTAACGAACCTCAAGTTATTGTTCTTCCTCCGAACAAAGAGAAAATTAAGCACCTTTGGAAAGTGGCCGCCATCATGGCTGCGGTTACGGCTTTTGAATTTATTATAGCCTTTACCATGACTTCGGGACCGCTGAAAACTTTCATTTTCGTGATCATGACTATCATCAAGGCCGGTTACATTGTAGGTGAGTTCATGCACTTGCGCTACGAAAGAAGTTTGCTCTTCTGGTCTATTATGGTGCCGATAGTTTTTATCATTTGGATGCTGGTCACCTTTGTGTATGAGGGCTTGGCCATTGGGCCGGCAAGGATTTAATAGTTAGAAAATTGAAAATTGAAAATTGAAAATAGTTAGTTGTCCAGAGCACTATTAACTATTTTCTATTTGAATAGGATTTACGGCTAAGATACTCTTAGCCTTTTTTATTTCGGATGAACAAAAAATTCCTTTACCTTTTTTTAGCGTTAGCCCTTCCGGGGCTTGTGTTCGTTTTTCTAAAACAGTTTGGTCAGAATGAATTTCAGGTGCCGGTATATTTCGAACAAGGCCTGGTGGCCGATTCTGTTTGCAGTAATGTTTCTTCAGCGCCATACCAGGTGCCTGATTCAATTTTATCCAGGATAGGTTTCAAAAATGATCCTACGGTTAAGATTGCCATCGTTTACCCATTCATTAAGGACGACCTCACAGAAATTACCCGGATAAAAAACAAGTATGT
>JAYUHI010000208.1:0-4788 GCA_043767095.1 Bacteroidota bacterium | reverse complement strand
AGTTGATGTTCCAGTTTTGAATTTGCTTATTATATTGAACATAGGTTGTCCAAAACACTTTTCTGGAAAAAGTGAAATCAAATCGCGGGGAGAGCACCACTAAATCAGCATTGTTATATGGTTTGGGCAGCCGAATGCGGTTATAACTGAAATCCATTGAAAGAACGGCATGGGGTTGCAGGCGCAGACTAATTGATCCGGTTACATTTTGCCGGTGCCCATTGTAATACTCACCCATGCGTCCGTTCGCGGTGAAGAAAACTTTCTTCCGCGCATCCGACTGGTAATTGTAAACAATGTTAAACCACCTGAAGGAAGATCCGCTTGGTAATTTTAATCCGCCCGTTCCGCTGGGGTCGAAATCGGAGAAGAGGTAAACATAATCCCAGCGGATACGGGTAAAGAAATTGCCCGTATTCTGAAACCGGATTTGGTACCACAGGTTAGCATCCCAGTCGGTAATGCCATATATATCGTTCCATATTACGTCCACATCGGTGCCAGGCCCATGTTTATTAATGATTTTGGATTTAGGATAAAACCAATAGAAAAATTCAGGAGCAAATTGATTGAATCGCTTCCGCCTGAGAAAACCAACCTCTGGATTAAAATTATTTGCCACGGTTCGGCTAACCACCGAGAATTCAGTTTTGATTGAGGTGAAGTCTATTCTTGCCCCGGCTGAATGGGCACTGTCTTTTTTGGATTGTTCATGGTTAAAGGAATGATGATAATAAAATTTGCCAGACCAACGGCCATTATTAGAAGCAAGATTGTAGTCCAGTCCGGCAACGGTGTTGGCGGCTTTCGGCCTTACCCTGAAGGCACCGGCTATCGAATCCTGAAACGCCTGTTTGTTTACCACAATAGCACTGATATTGGATCGCCCGAATATTTTTCTTTGGACAGCGGCCACTGAATAGTTGATGGAAGGCAAGTCATTTGCCGCGTCCTGCGCTGCCTGCATAGACATGAGCCCAATGCGCCAATCGTTGTTGATTTTACCGCTTAGGCGAAGGCCTGCGTAAATGGGGTTGTTAATGTTTTGGCCCGTGGAAGCATCCCGGGTTACGCCAATTCGCCTTGAAAAAAATGGTTGTGAGCCCTGGCTCCCAAAACCAGAAAACAAATCGGCATTCTCCAAAAAGAACTGCCGCCTTTCTGGAAAGAAAATCTCAAACCGATCGAGGTTTACGACTTGTTGATCTACCTCCACCTGTGCGAAGTTGGGGTTAATGGTAACATCCAGGTTCATGGCTGAACTCAAAGCAATTTTTGCATCGCCACCTATTCCGAATTCCTGCGTGGCGGGCAGGGCATCTGTAAAATTCTTGGTACTCGTGCCCGATACGTAAGGAATAAGACTGATGTTGGGGCCTGCTTTTTCAATGGGTTGATCCCATATTAGCAAATTGGTGTAAGCCAGGCTTAGCAAGGGAATGTTCCGGGGAATGGGAGCCCACGTGGATCGTTCAGTCTGGTGACTGTCGATTCTGTAAAAATTAATGTTCCAGGCCGAGAGGCCCGATTTGAATCGTATGGTTTTAAAGGGAATGGCCAGCTCGCACTCCCAACGATCGGGTAGAATCCGGGCTTCAGAAAACCATTTATTATCCCAGTCTAACGAAAGGTTCTCGCGGTCGTTTCCGCCATTCGAAACCAAACCTTCGCGTTGCACACCAAAAGGATTAATTCCAAAATTGAATGCGTTCGTTTTGTCCTGATAGGTATCGAGTTGCAGAACAAAAGCATCGTTGGCCTCACCCCGGAAATCGCGTCTGAGTGAAGGCGTTATATATTTTCTCGGTTCCAGGTTAAACATTACGGCATAAACATAAAGAAATTGATCATCGTAGGTCAGCCTCACTTCGGTTTGAGCTTTGGCCAGCGAAGAGTCGAAAGGAAAATACTGCCGGAAGCCTTTGGCTACTTCAGCATCCAGCCAATCAGGTTCATCCATTTTTGAATCCACAGTAATGGGTGCCGTGGCTTTCTTAATGTGCAGTTGGTTTTGTGCCTGGCTATTGACCAACAGCAGCAGCAAAGCTATTGTTTGCAGGAAAGGAAATTTTGACATCGCAATAATTGCAATGCTAAGGTGGATTTAAGAGACGCCTAACTTTTTTCTGATGAGCGGTGAAGGGCTAACCTTCACTAAAAATTCAAATAAAAATTTTGAGTAAGCAACCGGTATTCTTCAGTCCATTCACCTTTAGAATTCATAATGAACATGGTATCCTCGATTGGATTTCCATCGGATAACATTGAAAACTCAAGCAACCAACGTTCTTGTGGCTTGGTTTCTTTAGAGAATACGGCACACTTTCTTGAAAGTTTAAACCCTGAATCTACTGCCAGTTTTATAAAACGATTTCCTTCCGTTATCGGGATAACAATACATAAACAGCCTGGTGGCTGAAGCAGGACTTTAGAGGAGTTAATTAAATCCATATATGAAAGTGTAGTCGAATGGCGTTCCCGCTCCCGATTCATGCTTGGCGGTTTTAAACTGTTTTCAAAAAAAGGAGGATTGCAAACCACCAGGTCGAAAGAGTTTTCAGTTTTGAAATTCTGGAGTGAGGAATTAAACAGTTTGATTCTATCCCTAAATGTACTTTGAGTAATGTTTTGTTTCGCCAGATTAAATGAGGCAACGTCAGGTTCAATAGCGGTGATGGATGTGTCCTGGCCGGAGCGTTGGGCGAGCATCAGGGCAATGAGCCCGGTGCCAGTTCCAACGTCTATAATTCTGTTGCATCCTTGCAGGTAAACCCAGGCGCCCAGTAACACACCATCGGTTCCAACCTTATGAACATGGTCAGCTTGAATGATTTGAAATTGCTTGCAGCGGAAAACATTCTTTCCTGCCACTGTTTATGCTTTGTAAATGCTTACAAGGCCAGCTGTCAATTCAACGCACCCAAAAAATATTCCAGTGCCCAGCGTCACATTTTTTATGGACAAGTTTTGTAAAGCAAACGGGAAAGCGGACACGGAAGCCAAACTTAGAAACACGCCAGCCGTTAGGGCAGCGACCAAAGAGAGGTAGGCATACGGCAGGGCATAGACTAACGCCAGGCTCACCACGGTACCGATCAGCCCGATAATCATACCTTTCCTTTCGCCAATCTTATCTACTTGAAATGAAAGAGGCCAGGCAGCAATGGCGGCCGTTATGAGCACCAGAGAAACAAATAATCCACCCGTGTGAATGGGAAGGGGTACATCCGATTTTGCCAACAACCAATTCGGAAGAAACTCTTTGATCAGTGCATCAATTACACCGAAGGAGAAGCCTGCCATAACAACAGGCAAGTAGCTGCTTTCCTTTGCCGTTGCCTCTTCCGACTCGCGGGTAAAATTTACGCTGCGTGTTGTTCTCCTGAAATAATAGCCGGTTGCAATTAACAGAACTCCACCAAAAGCGAACGTCACCACCGGGCCCATTGCATCCACAATATTGACAATCACCGGTTCCAAAGCATACAGTAAATCGGTAGTGAGCACCATCATGGCCATAGCGGCAGGTAATTTTTTGGCCGGGGCAAATAATTCGAGCATAGAGTTGGCCGGGCTATGAAAAATGTTCATGGAGATAAGCCATATCACAATCATCACCGGCAAAGCCCTGGAAAGATTAACCATGTGGGTGGAACCAATTACAAAAGCCACACACATGAAAACCATAGCCGTTACACTGATGCCGATGGTGAATACCACTAAACTGTTTCCATTCTTTTTAATCATGATATCGCCAACCCATCCGGCAAAAACAGGAATAATAACCAGAACAACGGCCTGCGTCACTACCAGGAAAAAGGTGAGCTCCTTAAAATTAAAAAGCTCCAGCACCCTGGGCTGGTAATTGTGGTAGGCTATCCAACTTAGCACTATTGCCCCATTGAGGGCCATTAGGCCATAGATCTGGTTCCAGTTTGATTTGGATTGAACAGGCACGGTTGTTTCCATATTGAGTATAATTGATTTGTAATTTAGGAAGGTTTCAATTTTGATTTTCTGGATATTGTATGAAGTTGAGAAGATAATTTGGATTTCAATTTAGTTGGTTCTGTATGTTTTTATGAAATGCTTGTTTTGGATTGAGCCACTCATGATTTAATAAGATTCAAATTCAAAAGCCAATAATTGTTCTTCTGTTTTCTCATCATAGGTTAATTACCAGGAATTAGCAGATATTCTTTTCAACCGCCTTTCTATTTTTTGGTAGTCTCCCAAGTACGCCATCATCAATGATTTCCAAAGTTTACCATGATTGGGAACATGAATGTGTAACAGCTCATGAACCATTACATAATCACCCAACTTTTTTTCCATTGTAAGCAGTTCATCATTGAATGATAAAATTCCATTTGAGGAACATGATGCCCATTTGTTTTTCATCGGTCTGATGTAAACTGCTTTTACATCAACTTTGATTTTACCTGCAAAGTGATTTACTCTTTTTTTAAACTCTGTTTTATCTTCCCAGCTTTTCATCGTTTACAATTTGAATGCTTTGAATAACTGACTAAAAAAATCATCTACGAATGCTACTGCAACATCCATGCTTACAGCTGTATCAATGCCAAGTATGGCATAGTAAACCTGTTCACGAAGTGAACGAAGGTCTTTCTCACTTTCTTTCCAGTAAGGATGTTTTACAAATGCCTCTTTAATTATTCTTGCAATTCCATCAGGGTCTTTGTAATCTTTTTCTTTCAGCTTGCGAAACACGAAGTAGGTAATATCATCAAACTGTTTTTCTGCCTGTTCTTTTTTCTGCTCTAC
>JAYUHI010000207.1:0-4795 GCA_043767095.1 Bacteroidota bacterium | reverse complement strand
CGTCAGGAGAAAGATCACCATTCCACGACATGCGTGCCGAGTATGAACTGGCGAGGTAAGAATATGCCTGTTTAAAGTCAGGGTCTTTGGCAATGGCTTGTTTAAAATATTCCGTGGCGGTGCGGTATCCGTCCACACTCCATTGGTTAAATGCGTGCCGGCCTTTCAGGAAAAGATCGTACGCCTCTAAATTTTTGGTGGGTATCTCGTTTAGCTTTACACTTTCCTGTGGATTGAGTGACGACTTCAGTTCCTTGGCCACTACTTCGGCCACATTGTTTTGGATGGAGAAAATGTCGTCCATGCTTTCAATAAAGACTTTCGACCACACGTGTTCGTCCTTCAAGGCATCGATAAGTTGCACGGTGATGCGCACTTTGTTGCCATGCGCTTGTGCACTGCCTTCCAATATATATTTCACGCCCAACTCCACTGCTATTTGTGGCGCAGTCTTATCCGTTTTTTTGTAGCGCATTATCGAGGTGCGCGAAATAACCCTCAATTGCGGAAGTGCCGACAGTTGGATCAAAATATTTTCGGTGATCCCATCGGCAAAATATTCCTGTGCTGGGTCGTGCGAGAGATTTACAAATGGAAGTACGGCAAGCGATTTTTCCAGCCGCTCTTGTTCTGTCTTGGCTTTGCTTTCATTTTGCGTCACTGCTCCTTCATCGGTTGCCCCATCCGCGAAGGATTCCGAAACCCTGCCGGGATACTTAATGGCGTTTATTATTTCTTTGATGGCATTGGCCACTTTGTTCACCTGGTCGCGATAAAATAAACCATTGGAGTTGTCCTGCCTCTTATCATCGGGGCGAAGGGCACGGTTCACACCGGGCGAACGGAATATAAAATCTATGGAGCGCAGTTTTGATTGGAGTTCGGATTCGATGAGGGCGCGGTCTTCTACATCTAAGTTGTGGATTACAACAGGCAATATCCGGCTGGCCACGTTTCCGCTCCGCAGTTTTATATCGCGGCCAATATTTTCTGCCAGTGAAATCCTGTTGAAGGCGCAAAATTCATTTTGCCATGCAAAAGATTTCGTGTCGCAATAAATCTGCGAAAGGATGGGGATAAAAATGAGTGACTTCAATTTCCCTTCCAAACTTTTGTGAACATGGTGGGTTTCCAACAAACCGTCAACAGGGTTCGAATCGAAGTAGATGGAAATATCCTCCTTGAATGTGCTCTGGAGTTCCTCGCCAAGGGCGGCCACAAAATCTGTTACCCAACCATTGCCGCTCTGGTTGCCATGGCTATGGGTGAAGGAGCTTGTGTTGCTCCTATTATCTTTGTGTCGATACGAAATAAAAATATCATATTCGTATCCTGGAACGACTGATGGCGGCATATGCTCAAAGATAGTAACTTGTTATACTTTGGCAATGGTGGGCTGCCATCAATTTTATGTCTGTCCATTTAAAAAACATTACTTTTAGGCTATGAAAATACAACCGCTATTTACAGAGTACTTTCTGCTTAGGTTATTGATCAACACGGTGTCCATGGTGATCCTGATCCGCTTTATCTATTATCACATCTATGGAAAAAGAGATTTTTTCTTCACGTTCTTCCTCATCAATTTCGTAGTGTTCCTGCTGGCGTTCATGTTGGAAAAAACCAGCGCGTTCAGTTCCATCAGCACCGCCTTTGGTTTGCTGGCTGCGTTCTCCCTGCTGCGGTTTCGAACGGAAACCATCTCTGCCAAAGATATGACCTATCTGTTCATCATCATGACCTTCGGGTTGATCAATTCAATCATGAGCGGCTCCTACTGGGAAATAATGGGGCTGAACTCACTGATCATTGGTGCTGTGTTTATCGTAGATGGAAATATGCTCATGCGCAACCAAAAGACAAAAACGTTGGAGTATGAAGGCCTCGAAAACATTCAACCCGAAAAGCATGCGATATTGATCAAAGACCTTAGCCTGCGCACGGGCCTGAATATTCAACGGATCTCCATTGAGCACATTGATCTAGTAAAAAGCAAAGTGGAGATCAGGATTTATTATAACTGATAATGAGGTGGAGTTGAGCCAACGAGCTGCTAAAACCATCAAACACAAAGTGAGATTTTATGCATAGACCTATTCGTACCACTCTATTGAAAGTAACTTTCATTGCACTGCTATGGAGTTATCAAGTTAATGCCCAACAGATCATGGTGCCTCCCTATATTCAGCCGGGCAACGCTCCGTACTTGTTCAAAGAACAAAAGGTAATTATTTGGCAAACAGACAGTGTGCCTGGAAAATATATAGTGGAGTTTGCGTTGGGTGCCTTTGGCGAAAAAGTATCGGTTGCTAAAACTTCATTGGTAAAACTCAATTTAAACAACAAAACCACATTGCTCTATCGGGCAAGCCTTACGGGATTAAAATTCGATTCGCACTATTCGTATCGGGTGTCGTTAAACGAAAAGCCGATAGCAGAAAACTCCTTCGAAACAAGAACCAAAAAAAATCAGACACGGTTTGCCGTGTTTGGCGATTGCGGAGTTGGTTCTGTGCAACAAGCTGAAATTGCCTACCAGGTATTTCAACAGAAGCCACAATTTGTTTTGGTTACCGGTGACAATGTTTACCGAAGTGGCCTTGAAAGTGAATACAGAAAAAATTTCTTCCCTCAATACACAGCAGCAGAAGCCAATCCGCAGACCGGTGCGCCCATCATGAAATCCATTCCCTTTTATATGCTGGTAGGAAACCACGACATCTATGGTGCCGACCTGGATAAGTTTCCTGATGGCCTCGCCTACTTTTACTACAACGACCTTCCCCTGAATGGCCCCACGGCAACGACAACTATAAAAGCCACCGGCAATGAAGCTAAAGTAAAAACATTTAAATCGAACAGCAGTCCACGTTTTCCCCGCATGTCAAATTTCTCGTTCGACTACGGAAATGTGCACATCGCTTGCATCGATGCAAACCCGTATGCAAACCCGTTGGACCCTGCGCTTGTGCAATGGCTGTCGGATGACATAAAAAGAAGCAAGGCGGATTGGAAAATAGTGGCCTATCACCATCCGGGTTTCAATTCGAGCAAAGCACACTACGACTATCAGCAGATGCGTTTGTTGGCGCCCGTGCTTGAGCAATTAGGTGTTGACATGGTGATTACCGGTCACGTCCATAATTATCAGCGCTCCATGCCCTTGAAGTTTGATCCAAAAAAAGATTCTACAGGAATGCGCTATGTTGTTTCGGAGCAAGGACGTGTTGATGGAAAATTTACCCTCGATGAAAAGTATGATGGCAAAACCATTACCAAACCGAACGGCATTATCTATATTGTTACCGGAGCAGGAGGCGCGCCTTTATATGATCCAGCACTTAGCGGCAAGCCTGACCTCTGGAAACACGATCCGCAGGAAAACTGGGTTCCGTTCACAGCCAAAATTGTTTCTGATATCCACTCCTTCACAATAATTGAGACCAACGGAAAAAGTTTAGTGCTCAAGCAGCTTGATGCAAAGGGTGTTGTGTTTGATGAGATTGTGGTTACGAAGTGAGGATGGACTTTCAAGCCAAGTGACTTTTATATAGTTAATGATTAGCTCAATGCTTTTCTTCCACCACAGTAACTCGCTTGGATAAGGAAACGAGTTCTTTTAACATGATGCCTTGTTCTTCACGCATCCTATTGTGCTCTTCCCTCAATCTATTTTGGTCTTGGCTCAATCTATTTTGGTCTTGGCTCAACCTATTTTGGTCTTCGCGTAGCTGTTTCATTTCCGCGTTGAACTTTTCATTCATTAGGTTGAATTTGACATTATTATCCGCAATTGCCCTGCTCATAATATCTATGCCGCGTTCTGTGCGATCCATACGATCCAACAATTGATCAGCTTTTTTCAGGTAATCGGCCAACAATTCAATGATCCTTTCTTCTGACTTCATGGGTTATCTATTTTTTACATCAAGGTAAGAAATATTTATCAAAAGTAGGGGTGATGCTGGATAACTGGAAGGATACTGGATTGTTGATTTCTGAATGCCCGATTCTAAATTCTGTATTCTAATCCCTAACCTGAACAAACCAGAAAGGTGAAACTGACTTCAAAATTCAGCAATCAACATTCAACATTCTACATTCAAATTTGAATATCGAATGATGATCATTCATCCCCTACCCTTTCATCCCTACCTTATACAACCCACTGCTGTCATTTTCGTTTGGCAGTTGAATAACCCCCACATAATCCAATTGAAATTTCTTTGGATGCAACGCGAGGGTTGCCGCAAACCCATTGCTTGAACAGATGCTTCCTGCCGTTGCATATTGACTGATGGCCCGCAGCGATTTTATGTTTACGTCATCGTCTGTTGAATTGATATACACAGGGGCGGCATGCAATCCAATCCGTATGGGCTTCACCGGTTTGAACGGAGCGGTGCTGGTCCACACCGATTTTACAATGTCCATCAGGGCAATCTCTGTATCGAGGGCAAAAACAATAGAGTCAGCTTGCACGATGAAAACCTTAAATGACAATTGCTGCTCGCCCGCATACGAGTATATCAATTTCTCTATGCGCTCTCGCTCCATCGCCAGCACATCGGCCCATTCAATGCAAGCCAGATAGAGCACAGGCCGGTTTGGTATCTCGGTCAATTGCGCTCTTGTTATGCCTGATGCAGATGGCACGATGTCCTTCGCATTGTACATCGTGTCGGGGTTGATGTTAGTGTGCTTCTGGGGGTACGGCCACATCTGTATGGTGTCGCGGGTGCCTCCCTCCTTTTGTTTCAAATCAAACTCTGATAGCACAGTGAGGAGAAATGGT
>JAYUHI010000206.1:0-4796 GCA_043767095.1 Bacteroidota bacterium | reverse complement strand
CGGCAATCGTGCGCTCCATCGTCATCTGGGCCAGGAAATTGAACAAGCGCTTATGGTACCGTTCAAAAAGCAACGAGGCCTGCTGAAGGTCACCGTTTTTCACGGCCTCCATTAACATTTCATCGGTCATCGACTCCGCGCTTTTGTTCAAATTCGTGTTGGTTACCTGTGGGTGGGTAAAAGGTTACAAAAGGTAATTCAGATTGATTCCTTTTCACTTATGTTGATACCGAACGATTAGGGTGATCCGGATCATCCACAAAGCTAAACCCATGGGGTAACTTTTTTTTGGTTCTTTTCTCTATATTTGGTAATGATCATTTCGGGTAAGATCAATAAATCCATATACAAAATTATCCGGTCAGCCGATGACCTGGATGAAGAAATTTCTTTTTGGGCAAATAAGTCGCCACAAGAGCGGTTAGCAGCTCTGGAGTTTTTGCGTCAGCAATACATCCGCGCTCAAAAGTTGCCCACCCGAATAGACAAATCATTTTTTGGCATCCGTTCCGGAAGATAAAAATGTTCAATAAACACCAGCTAAACTTAAATCTATGAAATGGATCGCACCGATTCTTTTGTCCTTCATTCTATTCCATAGTTTTGCTCAAGAAGAAAAAGTTAAAAAAGCACCCGAGATAAAAGAAGGCGAAGGCCCTTTCCCTCAACTTATCCTTCGAGGGGCCATGCTGATTGACGGCACCGGGGCGCCTCCCGTTGGGCCGGTAGATATTGTGGTGAAGCAAAATAAGATTTTCTCGATAATGACTGTGGGGTTACCCACTCCTGGCATGTCAAGCGGTGCTAACCGAATCAAACTTGAACCGGGTGGAAAAGAATTGAACTGCGAAGGCATGTACATTATGCCGGGCTTCGTGGATATGCACGGTCACATTGGCGGAGGTCAAGCCCCCATTGCCGAGTATGTTTTTAAATTGTGGATGGCTCATGGCATCACCACCATCCGCGACCCTGGTTCAAGCAATGGACTGGATTGGGTTCTCGATCAAAAAAACAAAAGCGAGCAGAATCTGATCACCGCTCCGCGAATTAAAGCGTATGTCACGTTCGGCACAGGAGCCAAGGAACCTATCCGCACACCCGAACAAGCGCGGGCGTGGGTAAATGAAACCAAATTGAAAGGAGCAGATGGCATAAAATTCTTTGGCGCTGCTCCGGAAATTATGGATGCCGCCTTACGAGAGAACAAGCGAATCGGTTTGCGATCGGCTTGTCATCATGCTCAACTGGGTGTTGCCCGATGGAACGTGGTGCAGTCCGCTGCCGCGGGATTGACTACTATGGAGCATTGGTACGGCTTGCCCGAAGCGATGCTTTCTAATTCAACGCTTCAAAACTACCCGCTCGATTACAATTACGCCAACGAGCAAAATCGTTTCGAGGAAGCAGGACGATTATGGAAACAAGCAGCCGCGCCATTCACACCCAAATGGAATGCGGTGATGGACACACTTCTGAAAATGAATTTCACTCTTGATCCCACGTTTGATACTTATGAAGCCACCCGCGATTTGCACAAAGCACGCAGGCAAGAGTGGCACGAAACCTACACACTTCCTGAACTATGGAAATTTTATCAGCCCAACCGGGCAGCTCACGGTTCGTTTTGGTTTTCGTGGGGCACAGAGCAAGAAGTAGCGTGGAAAGAGAACTTCCGATTGTGGATGACATTCGTGAATGAATACAAGAACCGTGGCGGGCGAGTAACGGCCGGATCGGACAATGCCTATATTTTTCAATTGTATGGATTCGGATACATCAGGGAGTTGGAATTGTTGCGCGAAGCAGGCTTTCATCCTTTGGAAGTAATCCGCTCAGCAACATTATATGGAGCACAAGCACTCGGCATGGATAAAGAAATCGGGTCAATAGAAATCGGTAAGCTGGCCGACTTTGCTATTGTGGATCAAAACCCGCTGGAGAATTTACAAGTGCTCTATGGTGTTGGGGCAATCAAGCTGATGGATGACAACACGGTGCAGCGCGTGGGCGGAATTAAATACACCATTAAAGACGGAATTATTTATGATGCGAAGAAATTACTCGCTGACGTGAAGAAAATTGTGGATGAGGAAAAAGCTAAGTCTGGTTTTATACTGAAGCAACCGGGGGTTGATTAGTAGTAGATTCAAAATTCAAAAAAATTATCATGAAGAAGATTGGGATTTGTTTGATTGCAATGGCTTTGTTCATGTCTTGCAATCCAAAAGAAAAATCTACCTCCATACTTACTCCCGATTCTTTGGTAATGTCTAAAGAAGACAGCAACCTGCTCATCGCTCAGCGAAACTTTGAGCAAGACTCATCTGAAGAAAATTATATCTGGCTTGGCAGAAGACTGGGTTACTTAGGCCAGTATGATGAGGCAATGGCAGTTTACACCCAGGGACTTCAGAAATTTCCTCAATCGTATGCCCTGTACCGCCATCGTGGCCATCGTTACATTTCCAAGCGGCAATTTGATCTGGCCGCAGACGATCTTTCCACTGCAGCCAAACTCATGAAAGGTAAGCCGCTTGTGATTGAACCCGATGGCATCCCAAACAAATTAAATAAGCCTTTGTCAACTGTCCAATTCAATGTTTGGTACCACCTCGGCCTGGCTCATTACCTGATGGGTAACTTCCAAAAAGCTGAGGCAGTTTACAAAGAATGCCTGGCCGTTTCAAACAATGATGATCTTTTAGTGGCCACCATCGACTGGCTCTATATGACCTACCGCAGAATGAACGACAAGAAATCTGCTGATAAAATACTCGCTCAGATTCCAGATGCCATGAACATTATTGAAAATGATTCGTACTTCAATAGGTTAATGATGTATAAGGGGAAAATCCAACCCGACTCCCTTTTGAAAGTAAACTCGACCAGCGCTGATGCAGACCTTTCCATCGCCACGCAAGGCTATGGTGTGGCCAATTGGTATTTTTATAATGGCGACACGGCCAAGGCAAGAGAAATCTTTGAAACGGTGTTACAAGGAAAATCGAAATCATCGTTTGGATACATTGCTGCTGAGACGGATTTAATCCGGATAAGATAACCATATCCAATGTTGACGGCTGGTACTCGTCAAGAGCAACAGTTAATCAGGACTTTATTTTAACAATACCACTGTCTTTAAGCCATTGATCTAAATTGGCCTGCATCGATGCATTATTAAGATAATCTTGTTCAAAGCGCTCGGTGTAATGATCCATTGCCTCCTTGTAGCTACCGCCATATCGGCAAATCGTTTATCAGTTATCCGAACATTAACTCTAAGGTAATTTTTTCTGCCGGTGCTAGTTTTCATCACTTCTTCCATGTGTCTGTCAACAGCCAGGCTGTTACCCCACATGGCAATGTCAATCATTGGGTTAATCCAGTTTAGCCTTCCCCCGTTGAATGCTTTGTTGGTGGCAATAGGTTTATTGAATCGGCCTGTCCCAATGGAAAGAATATAGATTAGGTAATATAATAGTTCATTTTATTCTTTTTGGCCCCAAATTGAAACCCTGCGTCAGGATGCACGCCTAAATGTTTTATTCCCCCGGTTGGAATCCAAATTCCGGCCATCAATCCAAAATGGAATTCGCGCAGGTCAATGTACTCCTCAACTATTCCATAATAGTCATTATACCAAACTGAGCACTCATATTGTTTCGATTGAATTTCCTTCAAGAGCCTGGATGGATCTGTGCCGTAGAATTCGGCCAGTAAAAATTCTAATGAACTGGCAGGATAAGTTTCCATCACAGAACTGGCCCATCTTTTTGTAAACCGGTCAAACTCACCGCCTATAGGCACATACCCATAATGTGGTCGATAATAATCATACTGTGCATAATCCGATTCCGCAATCATCTTCAGCCTATTCTGGTAATTCACAACATGGTCTATAACAGCCCCATCAATTAAATTATCGGAGTAATTACGATCGAGGAGTGACAAAAGAATGGTTGCCCTGAATATCGGTTCCTTATCTCCGCACTTTCCTTTCCAAAATTTTAGAATATGTTTTGCTGAATCCCCTTTCCCCAACTCAATATACTTTTGAAATAACCACGCACATTTATTGGAAACATCCGAACAATCAGATTCACCAGCAGTCGTTATCTTATTAAAGGGGTTCTGGGCAAAAGCACATGTCTGAACAATCAATAAAATAATAATCACCCTCGCGCTGCACATAATTATGCTCTTTTAGAAAATCATATATCTCGAAACCAGGTATGTAAAATTAATTATGATAAAGTTTCAATTAATAGTATTCCTCGCCATTACCCCCAAAATAATTATTGATTTCTGCCAATGGAAGGCTCATAACTATCTTCATAACCCTCCAAATCCACATTTCTAATCAACCACCAACATCTGGCCAATTTTGTTTGTCCCATTGCTGGTAGCATTCCAGACTCAGGGTTTACCCTTAGTCCATTAGGAAAGGATAATCTTACACCCGTTAAGATCTATCCGAATGCAATTTCATTCCATTTGCGGATTAGTAATCAAAAACCTGTAAAGCGCTATTGCCTTCCGCCAACCCGCCTTGAATGGAAAGAAAATCGTTCCGGTTGCAGTAAAATCTAACAGCTGACCAAATTTTCTAAGCATTCGCCCGATTTTTCTAAAATCAGAATTGCCCTGTGGGTTAGGGCACAGGTAAGACAGAAATTTGACCTAAGATTTGGAAGCATAAAAAGCAAGATTATGAAAAAGGAGAGCAGCCACAGTCCAAGACAGATTAACTCAGTCGTACTGATAATCGTCTTTACTATTTTAACTATTTATTC
>JAYUHI010000205.1:0-2008 GCA_043767095.1 Bacteroidota bacterium | reverse complement strand
CCTTTGAAATATCAATGGTTTTCAATTGTGTGGCCATCATGAACGCACCAAAAAGTGCAAGGGCAGTGAGTGCAGCCGAAGCAATGGCAAAACCTTTTCCGATGGCAGCTGTAGTGTTGCCCACCGAGTCAAGTTTATCGGTGATTTTCCTTACTTCTTTTGGAAGTCCAGACATTTCAGCAATACCTCCTGAATTATCGGCAATAGGGCCATAAGCATCAACAGCCAATTGAATTCCCAACGTTGAAAGCATTCCTACAGCGGCAATGGCAATTCCATAAAGGCCTGCATAATGGAATGAACCAATAATGGATGCGGCTATGATCAACATGGGCAGCGCGGTGGACATCATGCCCACACCTAAGCCTGCAATGATGTTGGTGGCTGCGCCAGTATGTGATTGTTTAATGATATTCAACACGGGTTTTCTGCCTCCCCCTGTATAGTATTCAGTAATAAATCCAATCAACACACCGGCCACAAGGCCAATGATGGTCGAAAGAAATACGCCAAGGGAAGTAATTGTTCTTTCAACATTGTACAGCACATCGTGAAATACCCAGCTTGAAGGCAGCATCCAGTCGATGATAAAATAAGAGGCGATGACCATAAAGATGGCCGCGCCAACGCTTCCAGTGTTAAGGGCAACTTGCGGATTTCCGCCATCTTTTCCGCGCACCAAGAATGTTCCGATAATAGAGAAGACGATACCGGCTCCTGAGAGCACTAAGGGAAGGAGCACAGCGGCAAGCCCATTAAATTGTTCATCTTGTTTAACTGTTAGGAGTCCAACACCAAGCACCATCGTTCCGATAATGGAGCCCACATAACTCTCAAAAAGATCAGCGCCCATGCCAGCTACATCGCCCACATTGTCACCCACATTGTCGGCAATTGTGGCGGGGTTCAACGGATGGTCTTCAGGAATTCCTGCTTCGACTTTACCCACGAGGTCCGCGCCAACATCGGCAGCCTTCGTATAAATGCCACCACCTACACGTGCGAAAAGAGCAATGGAGGAAGCGCCAAAGGAAAACCCGGTCAGCACGGTAATTACTTTATTCAAATTGTCCAGCGTATCAATGCCAAACATATTTTTATAAATAATGAAAAGCACGGATAACCCCAGCACACCCAATCCAACTACACCCATTCCCATTACAGAGCCTCCGGAAAATGCAATGTTCAAAGCCTTTGGCAAACTGGTTCTGGCGGCAGCAGCCGTGCGAACATTGGCTTTCGTTGCCACCTTCATTCCGATATACCCGGCCAGGATAGAGCTCAATGCTCCTAAGGCAAAAGACAAGCCTACGATAGGGTGGGAAAGATCCTTGTCGGCAGTTAAAGCCAACAAGATGGAAACACAAACAATAAATACAGCGAGGACCTTATATTCAGCTTTAAGAAAAGCCATTGCTCCTTCCGCAATGTAGCCGGCAATTTTTTTCATTTTGTCGGTTCCGGCATCTTGCCTGGCTACCCAGGCACTTTTCCACGCGACATAGAGCAACCCTAATACTCCAAACAGGGGAAGAACATACAGTAAATTTTGCATACAGGTTAATAGGTTTATAATTCAAAAAAATCCCGCATGAGCGGGATAAGGCTTTAAAAAGCTTCGCAAAGATAGAAGAAGGTCTAATAAATTAAAATTTAGGGGATATAGAAAAAAAGTCTGCTTTTACTGATTCAATCCCGTACTATCATCCATAGATTTTTATTCTTCACTGGAGGTCAACTGGAGACCATTAAAGGTTAAAATGACTTTTTTTAGACTGAAAATAGCTGTTTTAGGGCTAGCCAGAGTTTGCGTTTGGAGGCATCGTCAGGTATCAAATCAGATAACGAATTTGATAAAACCAATGAGGTATCGTCTACTTTAATCACTTCATATTTATTCAACGCGTTCGAAGCGTTACTGAAACATATGATCATTTTAGGTTTTTCAATCCAGGTGCTTAAGTTGAATTGAGATTGCTCAATTATCCGTACAGCCTCCAGGTTTAGT
>JAYUHI010000204.1:0-4809 GCA_043767095.1 Bacteroidota bacterium | reverse complement strand
TTTGATTGAGTTGGCTTTCATGGGATTATGTTAATAAAGTTGATCGTGTTATGTTATATGTGCCGAGCCTACGGCTCTCACACTTACTTTTACCTTTTCTAATCAACGGAATAAATTCCGTTGTTACAATATGGGTCGAGGCTACGGCTCTCATTCTTACTTTTGCCTTTCTAATCAACGGAATAAATTCCGTTGTTACAATATGGGTCGAGGCTACGCCTCTCATCATCTACTCTTCCATCTCAACAACGGAATAAATTCCGTTGTTACAATATGGGTCGAGGCTACGCCCCTCATCATCTACTCTTCCATCTCAACAACGGAATAAATTCCGTTGTTACAATATGGGCCGAGCCTACTGCTCTCATCATTTACTCTTCCATCTCAACAACGGATTGTGCCAAAAGCATCCCTTCGGGAAAATCCGTTGTTACAATATGGGTCGAGGCTACGCCTTTACTTTTTCGAACCAAGCTTTATTTGTCAACTTTGCTTAACGAGAGCCGTAGGCTCGGTTTATTTTGAAACCCCGGACTTCAGTCCGGGGATACAGCCATCACTAACATCATTGAGTGCCGTAGGCACGATACATATACATTAAACCGGCAACACAATCACAAACTCACTTCCTGCCTGTCCGGCAGGCAGGCCCTCCCCCTCCTTCGTCTCCACTCTCAACTCCCCGCCATGTGCTTTTACTATATCATAAGCTAATGACAAACCCAGCCCAGTTCCCTGCCCGGTGGGTTTGGTGGTAAAGAAGGGTTGAAATATTTTATCTAATATTTTTTGAGGAATGCCGGGCCCATTATCACGAACAGAAATCAAAACTTTATCGCCTTTCTTTTTTGTACTCACCCAAACAGTAGGTTCATGTTTGTAGTTAGGGTCTTTGAACCCCCCTTCGGGAGGCAGGGGGGCTGCATAAAACGCATTCGTTATTAAATTCAAAATCACCCTGCCCATATCCTGCGGCACAACGGTGATGTTACCAATACTTTCATCAAAATCGGTTTTCATGGAAGCATTAAAAGATTTATCCTTTGCGCGAAGGCCATGGTAGGCCAGACGTAAATATTCATCGGCTAATGCATTGATGTCCGTTGGTTCTTTTACACCGCTGCTGGTGCGGCTGTGCTGCAGCATTCCTTTTACAATATCACCGGCCCGTTTGCCATGGTGGGTTATCTTTTCTAAGTTTTGCTTTAAGTCTAGTGCAATTTCGGTTGCCAGTTGCATGTTACCGGTTGCCAGTTCGGCATTCATTTCATCAATCAGCTCTGAGCTTACTTCCGAAAAATTATTCACGAAGTTCAATGGGTTTTGAATTTCATGGGCAATGCCTGCGGTGAGTTCACCCAGCGAGGCCATCTTTTCGGATTGCACCAACAGTTGCTGCGCCTGCTTCAAATCCACCAGGGTTTTATCCACTTGTCGTTTGGCGGCCTCCAGTTTGTTGAAGTCTTCATAGCGGGCGTAAGCGGTTGAGAAAGCATCGGCCAGGGACTGTACCAAATTTATTTCTTCCTCAGCCAGCGGAGCCGTGTTGGCCACATATAACATCCCCTGTAAAAATGGAAGAGCATGCGCATGAAGGTCGCTATGCGTCAGCGTACTTAGATATTGTTCCTGCGATGTATAAGCGCCCTGCTCCACCAGCGTAGTGGCAATTTCAGCAAAGGCTGCTTTATCCAAATGGTCTATGTAAATCTTCTTTTCCTGCCAATGCCTTAGCGTCTTGGCAAAAAACCCGCCTGTGTGGTAGGGCACATGAAAAGCAGCGATGGATTTTCCATCGGGTGTGGAGAGGTAATTATGAGTGAGTTTGTGCTCATCATCCATAATAAACACACCGCAGCGCACAAAGGGTACACCCAGCGTAGTTAACTCACTCCATATTAATGGGGTAATTTTTTCCAGGTCTGCCGTGGTGCGCATGGAGGCTATCTCAGCCCGAACCCTGTCCACAGATGCCTGTTTAATGGCTTGTAATGCCTGCGCCTCTGCCTGTTTTAAATCATTGAAGCGGATGTATGTTTGCTCGAACACTTTTCCAAAGCGCATGAGGGTAGCGTTCTCTGCATCTGTATATGGAATGCCTGCATAGTTGCTTGCGTTGAGCGAAATTGTGCCCATGACTATTACGGATTGTGCAACGGCTGGGCAGCCAAAAATGTATTTTTGCCTTTCCTCTGGAATGTTTTTATTATGTTCGAAGAGATGTTGAAAAAACTCATTCTTCTCCTCGAATGTTAAGCTAATAGTATAAAAATCAAGTCCTTTTTCCTTCGCTTCTTTCTTCTTATTGTGCCAGACATTGTTGAAATACGGAACATACAGCCTGGCAGAATAGGGTTGGCCTGGCACAGCAGTCCAACAGTCAAGGTCATCGCTTTTTCCATAGATCATATCGAAAAGTGCGGAATCAATATTGAAACCTAATTGACACAACTGTTCGAAAACCACTTGAATGACTTCACGGAGCTCTTCACTTTTCCGCATTCCCATCGAACGGCTTCGCACTCTTTCTAAAGCAGCTTCTATTTTTGCTTCTCTTGCCTGGGCTTCAGCTTTTTGAAGATCGAGAAAGCGGGTGTATGCTTGTTCGAAAACATTGGCAAACCGCTTTAGTATTTCATTTTCATTATTTGAAAATGCCTTATCCGTATATCTCAAAAATTGGATGACAGCATTCTTTGTGCAGGCATTAGAAGTAGTTAAATACTCAGCCTCCAACATCCACTTCTTGTGATCTTCGGGTGTGTTGTTTGCAAAATCTGTCATCCCCAGCAGATATTGGATGTATTCTTTTTTTACTTCACCAGAGTAAGTATTCGTAAACAATTCATCCTTTCTTTCCAGAAGACCATTATAATCCCTTTGTATCTGCGTAGCTTCATTGAAAGGAATTCGGTTTGGTTTAGCAAAAGATAACCCGCCAACCCATACCTCATAATCTTTCGAGCCTTCAATAAAGCTGCATATTACGGCAGCATCCATTTCAATTTTCAGTTCGTTTAGGCGTGCGTACACAACGTTAACCACTTCCTGAATTTCACCACTGTGTTGCATCGCCATTGCCCTTGCCCGCACTCTTTCCAAGGCCAATTGAATTTGTGATTCTCTTACTTGTGCTTCTGCTTTTTGGAGATCGAGGAAACGGGTGTAGGTCTGTTCAAAGACTTTGCCGAAGCGTTTAAAAATATCATGGGCTTCAGGATATGGCTCATAAGTAATGAACAACAGGTAACCCTGTGAGAAAAAAGCAAAGTGAGAAACTTGAAATTTTGGCATTTCAAATCCGGCAGCCATAACATCTCCTAATGCTTTTTTGGTGGCCGGAAGACTAAACATGTACTTGTATGTTTCCTCCAATTCATGTCCACCTGACTCCATTACAAACAGCTCTTCTCCTCTCTGCCTGGCTTCGGAGATTCTTATGAAGAAAGGGTCCTCTGTAAGTGGTGTTGAAAAGGGAGTAAGGAGGGTGGTACCATCGCCAGCAGTCACATATTGGATAACAGCTTTTTCATCCTGTTCAAAAATATTAAATCCACAACCCCACGGACGCATGCCTAAAGTTTGCATTTGCTTAAACATCTCAATGGATGTCTGAGCCAATTCATCACTTTTCTGCATGGCCATCGTTCTGCTTCGCACTCTTTCCAATGCTGCTTCAATTTGTGCTTCTCTTGCCTGCGCTTCTGCTTTTTGGAGATCAAGGAAGCGTGTATAGGTCTGTTCGAATACTTTGGCGAAGCGTTTGAAAACATCATGCATTTCTGGCACATGCTCGTACGTGATGAACACCAGATTGCCATGTGAAAAATTAGCAAGATGATCGATTTGAAAAGCGGGAAACTGGAAGCCGGCATCCAACATACTTTGTAACAATTCACGCACGCCCGGAAGTGTCATCATGTAGCGGTAATGATCCGCTTGAAATTCGCCCCCCTTTTCATACACGAAAAGTTCATCGCCTCTCCTTCTCGATTCATCGAAGGAAATAAAAACAGGATGTTCAGTTAGTGGAATCTTGCTAGGCTTAGTTGAAAGCGTACCATCAGGATTACCAGGATAAAAAGTAAAATCCTTATCGCCAATTTCCCAAATATCCATACCACAGGTCCACATGGGTACACCCAATGCTAAAACCTGCTGAAAGAGGACAGTGGCAACATCGGTTAGTTCATTACTTTGCTGCATGGCCATGGTTCTTGACCGCACCCGCTCCAAAGCAAGTTCTATCTGGGCTTCGCGGTGCTGGCGCTCAGTGGTCTGAAGGTCTTCAAAACGTTTGTAGGCAAGATCAAACACACCGGCAAAGCGGATCAACGTGGCCAGGTCTTCTTTGGGAGGAGTGGGAACCATACCCGGCAAACTGTAACCTATTTCTCCGTGCGTTGTGCGGGCCATTACAAAGGTCAAGCCCCCGATGGCACGAAGGTCGGCCGAGGTTGGAGCATGAGGATCAATTTCACTAAAGCGGCCGGTGTGTATCATCCGGTCCACATAATCCACTGCACCTTCCGCGTCAAATACAAAAACCCCAACTGGTTCATTGTTGGTCTCCCAGGCAATCATGGCTTGGTTTCCGTGGAAACCCCGCGGGAGTTCCATCACCATCCCGATGCGGGTGCCGTCTCCGGAAGTCATAGCCTTTTCATAGCTATCGGGCAGCCAGCGCATATGCCAGAAGTAGTGTGCTTTGTGCCCAAGGCCAACAAACTCAGACCGCATAGTGACTACGATGTCGAGCAAATCGGATGATTTCCTCATAGCTGTTACTTGTGCCCGGATCCGCTCCAA
>JAYUHI010000203.1:0-2012 GCA_043767095.1 Bacteroidota bacterium | reverse complement strand
GCACCGAAGGCCTGAACACCCTGGCCACGCACTGGGCGCCCAACTTGTTGATTTTTGCTTTGTTCATTGTGTTTGCTCTTTCGTTTTTCGGTTTGTATGAAATAAATGCCCCGAACAAATTGGTGAACAAGGCCGATCAACAAGCGGAGAAAGGTGGATTGATCGGAATATTTTTTATGGCCGCCACATTAGTGCTGGTGTCCTTCTCCTGCACAGTGCCCATTGTAGGTAACGTTTTATTTATGTCGGCCGGGGGCCAAATTTTGAAGCCGGTATTGGCTATGTTTTCGTATGCATTTGCTTTCGCGATACCGTTCACCCTGTTTGCTGCGTTTCCGGAGTGGATAAAAAGTTTGCCGAAATCAGGGGGATGGCTGAACTCTGTGAAAGTGACGTTGGGATTTCTTGAACTCGCTTTGTGTTTGAAGTTTTTCAGCATTGCCGATCAAGCGTATCACTGGGGGCTGCTTGACCGTGAAATAAACATTGCCATGTGGATTGTAATTTTTTCGATGATGGGATTTTACTTCCTCGGAAAAATAAAAATGCCTGGGGATTCTCCGGTTGAGTCTGTTTCTGTGCCAAGACTATTGCTCGCGGTCGTTACGTTTTCTTTTGTTGTTTATTTAACGCCAGGCATGTGGGGCGCGCCATTGAAAATGCTGGCAGGCTATCTTCCTCCCGTTCACACCAGCGATTTCGATTTAGTAAAACTCACCCAAGCGAAAAACGAAAACCAAAATTGTGAAGAACCCAAATATTCCGACTTTCTGCATCTGCCTCACGGCCTCACAGGCTACTTTGATTATGACCAGGCACTCGCCTGCGCCCGCGAGCAAAACAAACCCCTCTTCATCGACTTCACGGGGCATGGCTGCACCAACTGCCGTGAGATGGAGGCAGTGGTGTGGAGCGACAAGAGTGTACTTCAAAGACTAAACAATGATTTTGTGGTGGTGGCATTATATGTAGATGATAAAACTGAATTGGCCAAAACGGAATGGATCACATCCAAATACGATGGCAAAGTGAAGAAGACTATCGGCAAGAAAAATGCTGACATTCAAATCGCCAACCTCGAAAACAATGCCCAGCCGTATTATGTATTAGTAGGCCAAGATGAGAAAGTACTTGCCTGGCCGTATGCCTACAACCGCGATGCGCAACAGTTTGTTGAGTTTTTGGAGCGGGGGAAGAAGAAGTATAGAGAGTTGTACAACTGAGTTCGTTGTATCCAATCACTTTCCTAAGCTGTGTTTAAAACACTACATTTGATATAGTATTCAACTTCCACATTTCATATCAACAGAACCAATTATGAATGAAGAAAAACCCAATGAAGTAAAAGAAGTAGCAAAAGAACTTATCGACCTCGAGGGAAACAAAGTATTCAGAACGTTGCATCATTTAACTACCCGGCCGGGCCAAATGATTGCTGAATATTGCCAGGGCGGAAAAAATAAATACCTATCGCCTGTAACCTACTTCGTGGGTGTAACTGCGGTTGAGGGATTTATCGCTTCATCTTTGGGTCTGATCGAATTTGTAGCCAAAAAAAACACGGAAGATTTAAGTAAGACTTTTTCAGACCCGGCATTTTCAAAATTGGGCATTGATGCTTCAACTATATCCGATAAACTAAATGTGGCGGGTTCCTTTCTTATGAGTGAGACTGGTCAAAAGGTTACTATCATCCCTATCGTGTTGCTTTTCACCTGGCTCTTTTATAAAAAGTATAACCGGAGTTTCAAAGAAAGCAGTTGGTTCGCTCTTTATACCTTGGGCCATGTCACCCTGCTTACTTTGCCCGTCATGCTGTACTGGTATTTCACGAAAGACCTGGCGGTATATTCGGCTATCGGCTTAATCTTCTCATCGCTATATTGGATTTGGGCTTCAATGCAATTTTATTCCTTATCCATAGGTCGCGCAATATTTTTGCGAGTGGCATTTCTGGTGACCATTCTGCTGGTATTTAGCATCGCAACGACTACCATCATGTTGCTTTACCT
>JAYUHI010000202.1:0-4817 GCA_043767095.1 Bacteroidota bacterium | reverse complement strand
CGCATTAAAAATTATCATGGAGTTTACTGAAACCACAGTAGAGTTATGGGGCCTCAAAATTTCGGAACCCGTCACTTCTGTTACTGATCTTTTGGTATCGGCTGTTTGCCTTTATGCTTTTTTAAATTTAAGAAAACTCAAAAGTAATGTCCCTGCTATCAAACTATTTGGTTACTACTTTCTAACGCTGTCTATTTCCACGGCATATGGAGGACTTATCAATCATGCCTTCCTTCACTTGCTGAGTTTTACCTGGAAGGTGCCGGCCTGGATTCTCAGCATGATATCGGTGGCCCTTATTGAACGGGCTGCTATTTTTCATGCCCAGCCGTTTTTAAAAAGAAATACAGGCCGGTTTTTCGCTTTCCTGAACATCGTTGAGCTAATCACTCTCATTTCGATCGTGCTGTTTACCCTGAATTTCTTTTTTGTTGAAGTTCATGCGGGCTACGGGTTGTTGGCCATTGTATTTTCATTTGAATTTTTTATTTACAGGAAAACAAAGAAAGAGAGTAGCCGGTGGCTATTGATAGCCGTTGGTGTTTCCGGTGTTGCAGCTATAGTCCATCTTGGGCAGATCACACCTCACATTTGGTTTAATCACCTCGATTTAACTCACGTATTGATGGCTATAGCATCCTATCTGTACTTTATTGGCGCCAGCAAAAGTTCAGCAGAACCCCTGGCTGTTCAGCAGGATCAGAAAAAAAGATTGGAATAAAAAGCCCGAAAACTTATTGGTTAAGTTTTTTTGCATTGGCCCCGGCCCACGCCCATAAAGTGGAAGATTCGGCTTCAGTTAATTTCGCTTCCGGTTTAAATTGAAGGAACTTCTCTGGCGGCATTTTGCCTTCGTTCAGCACTTCCAAAAGATCATTCATAACCTTCAATTGATTCTGCCTGGCGCTCTTTGGGAGTTCGTCCCACATGAATTTCTTTTTGGCTTTTTCATTTTTGGCCTCCGGATTATGACATCCAAAACATTTTTGATCAATAATGGCGCGCGCCTCCACCGCATAATTGATAACGGTATCCACTGGCTCTTGCGGGTTGACAGGGCTGGGAACTTGTTGTGCCCGGATAAACAGGAAACTGGAAGCTAATGCTACCAGGAAAATAAGGGAAGTTGTTTTCATTGTAATGGATTTTAATGGCTTGAAATATCGTTAAGAAATAAGTACAAGTCAACAGGTAATTTACCAAGGTAGCATTTGAGGCTTGGGCAAGGGAAGGCTTTATGAAAGCACCAATAAAATAGTTTAATCCTTGCTCTTTCAAAATCAAGTGACAGTATTTGCCTGGTTTTTTTTACCGACTGGGAACTTTTCTAAGGCGAGTTCGTCAATTAGTAAATCCACTATTTCAAACTTATTTGTCAATTAGCTAACCACAAAATAATATGGAAACTACAGCCACAAGAAAACTCAACACTGCCGAACTGGAGCAGAAAGTAAAACAAATGTATAGTGATGTTGCTTTAAATCCCCAAGGCGAATATCATTTTGAAATGGGCCGCCAGTTGGCTGAGAAATTGGGGTATGAAGTAAATGACCTTGACCGTATTCCCGAATCTTCCATTGACTCCTTTGCCGGAGTGGGTTACTATTTTGATGTCGCCAATCTTAAAGAAGGCGAAAAGGTGTTGGACCTGGGCAGCGGCTCGGGCATGGATGTTTTTGTTGCCGCAATGAAAGTTGGGAAATCAGGTCATGTTTCAGGAGTTGACATGACCGATGAACAGTTGGCAAAATCGGAACGATTACGCAAAGACTATAATTTTGAAAATGTTTCTTTTCACAAGAGTTACATTGAAGAACTTCCTTTCCCTGATGCAAGCTTTGATGTGGTGATCAGCAATGGTGTAATCAATCTTTGTCCCGATAAAGCAAAAGTATTTACAGAGGTTGCGCGGGTATTGAAACCGAAAGGTAGAATGGTTATTGCCGACATTGTTACTGAAAAACAACTACCCGAAAATGTAGTTTGCAATTCAACGCTGTGGGCAGCGTGTATTGGTGGCGCAGCGCAGGAAGACAATTACAGCAGCACCATCAGGCAAGGCGGAATGGAAGTGCTCTATGTAAAAACAAATGATGCGTATGGTTTTATTTCTCAGTCGGCAAAAAATGCTTCGCGTGAATACGGGGTGAAAAGTGTTTCCCTTCTTGCCGGCAAAATTAATGGATGAGAAGCCTTCCTTTTTCGTAAGCAGGGTGGTGCGATGTTCAATCCGACACACTTTGCGATTTAAACCATTTTCATGCTGAGTGAAGTTCATATAAATCCAGATTTGGTTCCCAAACCGAAAATACAATTAGGCCTGCGTGAAAATTGGAAACAGTTTACGCTCCTGGTCATTATCAACGGTTTTGTTGGTGGCATGCTGGGCGTTGAGCGCACGCTCATTCCCAATCTCGCCAAAGATGTTTTCGGCATTCAGTCATTCACGGCTATACTTTCTTTCATAGTCGTTTTCGGAACGGTAAAGGCATTCACCAATCTTTATGCTGGAAAACTGGCCACCCGCATCGGTAGAAAAAATTTGCTTGTTATGGGTTGGATTGCTGCGCTCCCCGTTCCGTTCATGCTCATCTACGCCCCAACCTGGAACTGGATTATAGCGGCCAATATTTTTCTTGGAATCAACCAGGGTCTTTGCTGGAGCACGGCCGTGATGATGAAGATTGATTTGGTAGGCCCAAAAAATCGCGGGCTCGCCATGGGCCTGAATGAATTTGCCGGATACTTTTCATTGGCCATCATCGCCTTTTTAACCGGATACATAGCCGCACAATATGGATTAAGGCCTTACCCTTTTTATCTCGGAATTATTTTATCATGGGTGGGTTTGCTGGGAAGCATCTTCTTCATAAAAGATACAGGGGTGCATGTGCAGCAAGAGGCCTTGACCAGTCACGGTGTACAAATAAAAAATGTTTTTCTCGACACTACTTTCAAAAACAGAAACCTTTCTTCTGTTACACAAGCAGGACTGGTTAATAATCTGAACGATGGAATGATGTGGGGGTTATTTCCTATGCTTCTCAAAGAAAAAGGATTTGACTTTTCACAAATCGGTATCATCGTTGCCCTGTATCCGGCTGTTTGGGGAATCAGTCAGTTATTCACAGGAATGCTGGCCGACCGATTGAATCGCAAAACACTTTTGTTTTGGGGAATGCTCTTGCAGGGTATTGCTTTATTCGCTGTAATTCTTTCAGGTAATTTTTATTTCTACATCCTGATTTCCGTTTTGCTTGGACTCGGAACCGCCATGGTCTATCCCACCTTTCTGGCGGCTGTTGCCGATTTTTCACATCCGAATCAACGCGCTCAAAGTATCGGTATTTTCAGGTTCTGGCGCGATAGCGGTTATGTTTTCGGGGCTTTGCTGACCGGGTTAGTGATTGACCATTTCAGTTATTCATTTGCGATATTTGCTGTTGCTGCGCTCACTGCTTTGTCTGCGCTGGTAATTTTGGTTCGAATGAAATAAGGTGGAAAGATGCCGGATAGAACAGCCATACAAGATGATTTCAAAAATGCCATTCTTAATTGCGTGGATGATCTGTATCGATACGCCCTTAGTCTTTGCCACAATAAGCCAAATGCTGAAGACTTCGTTTCGGAAACCGTGTTGAAAGCCCTTGAGAATAAAAGCAAACTGAAAGACCCGGCAAAACTTAAGCCCTGGATGTTGCGCGTGTTGACCAACAGTTTTATTGACCTTCGTAGAAAAGCAAAGCGCGTTAATCATATTCCGATCGAAACAAATAACGATGAACGCATGTCAGCATTTTCACTCTTTGAAGCAATCACACGAAGTCCTCTCACCGATAATACCACTCCCGAAATAAAGCTGATTCAAGAGTTGAGTAATGACCACATACAGCAAGCCATTAAACAATTGCCAGACCCATTCCGCATCGCATTTGTTCTTTGTGAGGTGGAAGAATTATCATATCAGCAAATTAGCTCAACACTTAAAATAAATATCGGAACGGTTCGAAGCCGCATTGCCAGGGCGCGGAGTATGTTGCAGAAAATGTTGTGGCAACAGGCACAGGAAACAGGAATAAGAATAAAAGCAAAGCTTGAGAAAAAAGAAATTGGGTGTGATTGCTGAATAACAATAGATAACATTGAAATAGTATTGAAGATGAAAAACGAAGAAAAAAAAATCAGGACTATCACTTGCCTGGAAGCAGAAAAATCTTTTAATGATTTAATTGACGGCTATCTGAAAGGCAAAACAAAAACCGAATTAGAGCACCACATTGCCCATTGCCGCCACTGCTTCGGGCGGATTGCATTTGAGAACAGACTCAAGGAAAAAATCCGTTTGGCCTCAGCAGCCAACTCAAAATCGCTTCGCAAGAAAATTGCTAACCTGCTCGAATTGAATTGACGATGTTTACCTTTTACAAAATAAATACTGGAAAATGAAATTCAATTTATTAAAACAATGTTTACTGCTCCTGGCTTTACTAACCAACGCCTGCGGCAGTAAATCCAGCGATCACTCCGCTCATGACACAAGCATCACGTCCGACAACGTAAACCAGGTATTGTACAACCAAGTGATGGACATTCACGATGAGGTCATGCCCAGAACAGAAGACCTCTATAACATTACCAAAAAATTGAAGGCTGATTTGAAGGAAGCTAAAACGGATAATGAAAAACAACAACTTCAAACACGAATTGATTATTTAGACTCGGTGAATATGATGATGATGGACTGGATGCATGAATTTAAAACCCTGCCCGACACCACCAATGAAGAAACTGCACGGGCTTATTACGAAACCAATCTG
>JAYUHI010000201.1:0-4833 GCA_043767095.1 Bacteroidota bacterium | reverse complement strand
TGGCCACCAAATCGGGGCGGCATTCAAACCCATGAGAAATCCGGCCCAGGGTTGTTAAGAACGATCCGCCCGCGTGGGCAAAGTTCACTCTCAACTTGGGTAGCTTTTCAAACATCCCGCCAAAAATCATCGAACAAATAGCGCGCGATGTTTCGGCCGGCATGCCCACCAGCCACGGCAGCCAATAGCGCTGCATTTCTTTTTCGCCCATCATGTTCCAGGGGTGCACCAGAATCGCCATTCCCAATTGTTCGCAGGCCTGGAAAATCGGATAGAAGCGGACTTCATTAAGATTCTCTCCATTAATGTTCGAGCCGATCTCAATTCCAACCAACCCATTTTTCTTAGCGCGTTCCAATTCCTTAATCGCCAACTCTGTGTCTTGCATGGGAAGGGTGGCCAGCCCGATGTAATGCTTAGGATGTTTCTGCACCAGCCTGGCAATGTGGTCGTTTAGAAATTTGGAAAGCTCCAGGCAATCGAGTGGTTTTGCCCAGTAAGAAAACATGACGGGGATGGTGCACACCACCTGCACCTGCGTTTGAAACTGTTCATATTCGCGGATGCGCAGTTCTGCATTCCAGCAATTTTCTTTTATCTCCCGAAAGAATTGATTGCCCCGCATCATTTTCGCAAAACCTTTTTTATGGTGTTGCAGGTAAATAAAATCGCCATAGCCAAATTTGTCTGTCCAATTGGGCAGTTTCTTTGGCAGGATGTGCGTGTGGCAATCAATCTTGAGCATGGAACCTCAAAAGTAAGAATATGAAAGGGGATTTATAGCTGGGGAAGGTGCGGAGTGTACGACAGTTTTGTAAGAGCAGGCAAGGTTTCACACCTGTGTGCCGCAGCACTTCGGTGCGCAGGCACAAAGAACAGAAAGAAACCACAAAGGCCACAAAGTTTGGAGTACTTGTGTTCGTTGTGGTTCGTGGTGACCTTCGTGACCGCTAAGTTTATGCTATGGCACGAGATACGGAATATAAATGCACACTGGTATATTTGGGTGGATATAGCGGTAAGTTGTGCACAATTCAATCACACCCGACAGATATGAGACTAATTATCTTACTTTTCATTTTAGGAATCTCATGTTCGACTAAAAAGAACTATACCGACAATGAGAAAATTGAAATTAAGCTCAAGCAATTTGTGACTTGGTACTCGAATAATTCTCCACGTGGACTAAACACAGCTTCGTTAGACACCTCCGACAAAATACAAAATCAAAAAACGGGGAACTTAAAAACAACTGACAAATTGGAAACACTCCTGGACTTCCCCACCGCACGGCAACCGGGAGAGATTCTCGCCAACGCCTTTGGCACATGCCATTGCTCAAATTCCGCCCACATCCAAAGCAATGGCAAGAGCCAAACCAACCCGCCCTAACCATTGAGATTATTTATTAGATTTGACAATATTTGACAAGCCATTCAATGGTGACGCTTTGATAAAATATAATCACCTCACACGTTTCTTTAAATTGCTTTATATGAGATCTGTGCTTCTGCTTCTGCTTCGAATTATTTGTTTATTCAGTATTTCTTTATTTGCCCAGAGAAGTGGCCAAATTCAATTAGGTAAAACCATTGAAGGTGAATTGATACCGAATGCATCAGATGTCTATACCCTTCAACTTGACTCTGGTAAGTTCATCTATGGTGAGGTTTTACAAATGGGTTTGGATATAAGGGCAATAGTTTATGGGCCTGATGGAATTCAGAGATTCAGAAATCTTGGGGAAGAAAGAGGAATAGACCCTATTCAATTTGTAACTGACCAGCGAGGCTGGTACCGATTCATCATTCAAGCAGCAGAAGAGAAAAGAGGGTACTATGCTTTTACTGTAAAACGAGTGGAGCCGGTTGCAAAAACTCCAGAACAAAAGGTAGATCAACTGATGCACCCATTTAACAATAACACCAACCCTGGTGCTGCAATTGCTGTTATAAGTGACGGCAAGATTATTTTTTCCAAAGGTTATGGAATGGCCTCTATAGAATATGGCGTACCTATAACTCCTAAGACCCCTTTTCAAATCGCTTCACTTTCCAAACAGTTTACTGCTTTTGCTATAGCGATGCTTGCAAGCCGAGGTAAACTTTCCTTAGATGATGATATCCACAAATACATTCCTGACTTGCCGGATTATGGTAAAACTATCACGATTCGCAATCTGGTACATCACACAAGCGGACTAAGAGAACAGTGGTCATTATGGGAAATGAGTGGTAGGCGCATGGATGATGTCATCTTACAAGAAGAGATATTAAGTCTGATCAAGCAGCAACAGGAGCTTAATTTTGAACCTGGCACACAAATGAGTTACAACAATAGTGGCTACACTGTACTGGCAGAGGTGGTAGAAAGAGTAACCGGTCAGAAATTCAAAGAATGGATGCAGCAAAATATACTCCTGCCATTACAGATGCATAGTTCTCGGATTGCAGATGAATATAGGGAAAATATCCCCGGACTGGCAACTTCATATAATTACGGGGAGAAGGGTGTACAGAAAAGCATTTTAAACAGTAGCAATTATGGTCCCACAGGTGTTGTCTCTACCGTAGAGGATTTTGTAAAATGGATGGAAAACTTTCATACAGGTAAGCTGGGAGGGCAACAAGTAATCAACCAAATACAGGAACGAGGTGTCCTTTCCGGTGGCGATACTACTTATTATGCTTTTGGCTTAGGAGTTGACAACAGCAATGGTTTTGTTAGAATGAACCATAGCGGAAGTATGTCTGGTTATACTTCAAGAATGACGTTTTATTCACAGTTAAACAAAGGAATTGTTCTTTTCAGTAACAATAGAAACGTGCTGGCTGGTTATTTTGGTAATCAGATCTTAGGGTTCTTCTTTCCTGAACTGGTAAAAACCATCCAGTCTCAAACAACGGTGTTAAAAGCAGCATCCATCAGCTTACCCCCCGAATATTTAGAAAGGCTGGTAGGCAGATACACAATCAAAAGTGGTCCAGCTCTTAATTATTATAGTTTTGATATAAAAAGGGAAGGCGATCAGATTTCTTTACAATTCAAAGGACTGCCGTTCTATCCTTTGATACCCATAAACGATACCTTATTTAAGGTGGATGCAACAGGTATGAATATTCAACTTAGTTTCCAAAAGGAAAAGGTAGGTAGGATCACCCTCGGAAACATTGTCATGAATGGAAATTCTCCTTTCCAAAGATTCGAGGCAAGGGATCAAAGTCAAGAAGAGTTGAACCTTTATCAAGGAAGATATTATAGTTCTGAATTAGCTATAGTCTACAATATAAGGGTTAAGAACAAGCAATTGATTGTATCCAACCAACGCACGGCCGACATTGTGCTATCCCAAAAAGAGGTAGATTCTTTTGAAGGCGTGACAGGGGGGAGCTGGTGGTTGTTTAGTAATGTAAAGTTTACTAAGGATATACAAGGGAATATTATAAGTATGCAAGTGTCAAGTGACGGGATTAAAGTTATAAAGTTCAACAGACTTTAAAGTTTAACTTCTAGCCAAGAACACAGCCGCTGTGAATGCCCTCAGGCAGAGTTTGGCTTGAGGGTGAGAAGTCGAATACCTGGCATAGAAGCATTGGAGGTGGAATATGGATTTCGCCCATTAATAAATGGGTGATGGCTTTTCTGTCCCCGAAGCGTCTTCCGTTTCAGAGACTTTGCGCGCAGGCAGGAGACGCTGCGGTTGAGTCAACTTTTATCAAACCGCAACGTCCCAATCCTACTCACACCCAATGCTATTGGAGACATTGCGGAGACTGGAAGTCACCCCTTTTATGAGAATCCATAATTATTCCTTTTTTTTGTCGGCCTATGAAATCTTTTTTTAGCAAGGTTTACGTGAACTATTGCATTTTCGTTTTTGCTCTGTTTTTCTTCGTCCTCTTTCCCCTATTCCTAATCCCCATTTTTTTTAAAAGACAATTTAAACTGGTTGGCGTTTTCAACCGGTGGTGGGCCAAGGTAGTTTTCCCTTTTTGCTTTTTACCGTACTCGGTTGATGCCAGAAGTAAACTCGATCCGAAAAAACAATACATCTTTTGTCCCAACCACTTCTCCTATATTGACATACCCACTATGGGGCTTAATCCGCACAACGCCATTTTTGTGGGCAAACATGATATGGCGAAAATACCGTTGTTCGGCTTTATGTATCGCAAGCTGCACATCACGGTCGATCGGGATAAATTAAAGAGCCGTTACTCAACCTACCTTAAATCGCGGCAAGCCATTGATGAGGGAAAGAGCTTGATGATTTTTCCTGAGGCTGGCATCATGACTACCGAATTCCCAAACATGGCGCGCTTCAAGGACGGAGCATTCCGGCTGGCTATTGAGAAACAAATTCCGGTTGTGCCGGTGACTATTGCCACCAATTGGATAATTTTACCTGGCGAACTAGTCAATATTAAATGGCATCCCATCAAAGTAATTTTTCATGAACCAATCCATACGGATAACGCATCCTGGAACGTTAAAACACTGAAGGAAAAAGTTTTTAGTATTATTGATGCCGAATTGCAACAGGCAAAGACAACCTACATCAACAATGAAAATAGAAAAAGAAACGTTGGATAAACTGGCTCATTTAGCCAGGCTGGAATACGATGAAAAAGACAGCCATAAAATGCTGGCCGACCTGAACAACATTGTCGCGTTTGTAGAGAAACTGAAAGAGCTGGATACTACGGGGGTTGAACCGCTTACCACCATGAGCCATGAGATAAATGCTTTGCGCGAAGACGAAGTGAAAGGGCAACTTCCCAAAGCCGAAGCCCTTCTCAACGCACCAAAAAAAGATGCAGACTTTTTCCGTGT
>JAYUHI010000200.1:0-4838 GCA_043767095.1 Bacteroidota bacterium | reverse complement strand
GGAGTGATTGGCTTGGTTGATGTGCCTTCCGGAAAACTGATTAAAAAATTAACCGGTCATGTTGATTACGTGCTCAGTTTGGATTTTAGTGCCGATGGAAAGAATTTGGTGAGCGGTGGCCTCGACAAAGTGGTACGTGTCTGGGATGTGGCCAAAGGAAAAGAAGTCCATCAACTGCGCAAGCACCAGGACGCTGTGTATGCTGTTGACTATGGAAGCAATAATGTTATCGCCAGCTGTTCCATGTACAACAACATAACCCTTTGGGACGGGGCTTCGGGCGAGGAAAAAATTTCTTTCAAGGGTGCCGACAAAGATTTAACGGCCAACCATGTGCAGTTAAGCCCCGATGGAAATTTTCTTCTTTCCTGCGATGATAGAAATTATCGTTTGTGGGATATATCGAAAGGTATTGAGCTGCTTTCCATTTCTACTTTTATGAAGGAGTTCCCGACTTTGAGCCAGCAGAACCATGCGATTTTCTCCAACGACTCAAAATACTTTTATACCAATCTCCCGTTCATCAGTACGTATAACCTCAAGGGAAAAAAAATTAGGGAATTCAAAGGCCTTGAGGTTTACAATGATGAGTTGGGTTTTGATGCGAATGGAATTTATCCGATAGAAGCCAAATTCGCGAAGGACTATGCTTTGATACGATATTGGAACATCAATCAAATCACAACCAAAAAAATCAATGCCATGGCGGGCGGGAAAATATTTTTTAGCCCCGGCTTAAAATTTATTGCCGTTCCGTCCGGCTTCACCGGCTCGGCAGGCAAGGGCGATGTGCTGTCGGCCAAAACCACCAAAGTTGAAATTTTGAATGGGCAGACCGGTGATAAAATAGCGGAAGTGAAAGGGCATTCCAATACGGTCAAATCCATTGCCTTCAGTTCCGATAATTCGTGGATGGCTACGGCCAGTGCGGACAACACCATTCGGATTTGGAACACTACTGATTTTAAAGAACAGATGAAGATTGATGGTCTGCCGGTGACGTATTCAAGCGGGTTCACCAAACTCATTGCCTCGCCAGACAATTCCAGGTTATTTGTAATCGGCTATCAAGGCCCCGTTCAGGTTTATGAAGTGGCCAGTGGAAAATTGCTCTCGCAAATTACGGTTGGTGTTGAGGGTTCCGCTGCCGGGGCCAGTCTTCTGGCCATCAGCGACAACAACAAATATTTAGCGGTGGGTCATTCCAAAACAGAATTGAGCCGTGGTAACGCCAAGGGCCAGAAGATTGGATCAATAAAGGGAAAATCAATTGGCATGTACCACGTCATCACCGTTTATGACGCAGCCACTGGTAAAGAAATTAATTCGGTGAACACGGGCTCGTCATTCTTGCATGCCATTACATTCAAGCCTGGCTCTTCGAGATTGGTTAGCGCTGATTTTAATGGCGGTCTTAAAGAATATGATTTCCCCAGTGGAAACCTGGTGAAAGAATATAAAGGACATCGATCGCATATCAAATCCATAGCTTTCAACAAGCAAGGTACCTTGCTGGTAAGTGGAAGCATGGACGGCACAGTCCGGCTGTGGAATACTGAAACCGGAGAAGAACTCGTGAGCTACATCACTACCGACTCCCTGAATTTTGCTGCGGTAACCAAAGGGAATAATTATTACTGCTCGAAAGACGCGATACAAAAAATACATTTTGTAAGTGGTGACAAAGTCTTTTTGTTTGAGCAGTATGATGTGAATTTCAACCGGCCCGACCTGGTGCTGGAAAAATTAAATGGTTCGCCCGAATTGATTGAAGCCTATCGGAATGCTTATAAAAAAAGGATTGCTAAAATGGGGTTGGCAGAAAGTGATATGAGTGTTAACCAAACAAACCCTGATCTCACCTTGAGTAAATTACCTGAAGAGGTCTCCACACAGAATCCAAAAATCAATTACTCGCTTTCGGCCACCGACCCGCAAAATAAATTATCAGCCATTCATGCTTTGATTAACGATGTGCCGGTATTTGGTGCGGAGGGTATTTCTGTAAAGAGCCTCGCCACAACCTCCATTCAAAAAGATATTGAAGTAGAATTGACTCATGGGCAAAATTTAGTCACCACGTATGTAGTCAACGACAAGGGAATAGAAAGCGAACGTGAATCGTTTGAGATATTTTATGAAAACGAATCAGCCAAACCCGACTTGTATTTGATAACGCTTGGGACTTCCGAATTTAATCAGCCGGGCTTTAACCTGAATTATGCTTCTAAAGATGCAACCGATGTGAGTAATGCGTTCAAAACAAAGACCAATCTGTTTGCCAATATCTATAATTTCTCATTACTCAATCAACAGGTGACCCTTCAAAATATCAACAACCTCCGTGCGGAATTAAAGAAAACAAAACCCAACGATGTGGTAGTGGTTTTTTTTGCGGGTCACGGGCTTTTGGATAAAGACTTGAATTACTTCCTCTCCACATACACTGTGAATTTCAAAAACCCTGGAGAAAACGGATTGCCGTATGATAACTTATCGGGATTGCTCGACAATATTGCAGCACGCAAAAAATTAATTTTTATCGATGCCTGTCACTCTGGGGAAGTGGATAAAGAAAGTGTTATAACCGTGGCGGTAAAATCAGAGCAGGCAAATAGCGGCTTGGTTTTTCGGGCCGTAGGTGATAAAACCATTCAAGGGAAAACCGGCCTTGAAAATTCTTTCGAGTTGATGAAGTATCTGTTTACCGATTTAAGAAAGAACTCAGGTGCCACTATAATCTCGGCTGCGGGCGGCACTGAGGTTGCGAGTGAAACGGATGAATGGAAAAACGGAGCCTTCACTTTCTGTTTGTTGAATGGTTTGAAAAACGGATTGGCCGATGCTGATCATGATGGAAAAATCATGCTGTCGGAGTTGAAGGATTACATGTACAAAGCCGTGCCTCAACTCACAGGCGGAAAGCAGCAGCCAACTTTCAGAAGTGAAAATATCAGGGGGGATTTTAGGATTTGGTGATTACTCTTCTTATTGAAAAAAACAGCCCGCGGTTTCACCTACATATCCTCCTCCAACTTCCTTATCCTTTCCCTCAGCTTTGCTTTATCCTCCTGTGCTTTCTTCACCATTTTTTGGAATCCCGGATCGCTGCGGAGATTATCAAACATGGGATCAACCTGGATAAAATAAGGCATGGAACCCGGCCAATCTTTACCCTTGTATTCACGCAAATACTCCATCGCTTTTTCCTTATTACCCAAAAAGGAATTTATTCCAGCCAGGTCATAAGCTACTGTATTCCAAACCCTGCCTAATTGCCGTGCTTTAATCAGATAATCCTCAGCTTTCTTAAATTCTTTTAGCGCTTCATCCTTGCGCCCGGCTGCCCACAAGGCATGGGCAAACCGGTGGCCTGCGCCAGGCCGGTTTGAGTAAGCAGGGTATTTCTTACGGTGTTCAAGATAGTATGGCAGGGCTTTTTCAGGTTCAAAATAAGCATAGTAACCAGACAAGCCGTCCAAACCCCATAGGCTATCAATTTGAATCGCTGATTCATAGTATTTTTTTAATTTTTCCTTATCACCCGTCACAGCGTATACCCAGCCTTTAAGGGTCCTCCACTTTAAGCCTGGTTCAAGTTGAACGGCCTTGTCAATTAGTTCAAGACATTTTTCAAAATCGCAGACTTCATGATAAACGGAGCTTAATTGAAGATACAAGCTTGGCAGCCAAACTGACTGAGGGGCCAAACTGAGGGCTTTGTTCAAAGCCTGAAATGCCTTTTCATATTGACTATTGTTTCGATAATAATAAGCCAGCGTTTCGAGTGCTTGAATATCATTTGGCCCCAAGGCAACTGCCATCTCAAGATGTTGTAGAGCATTCTCCGGTTGGCCTGTGTTCATGAAGTAGTATCCAAGGCAGGCATGTGCCATAACCGATTTGGGGTCAAGTTCCAGGGCCTTGTCGCTCCATAACTTCATGGAATCCATAAAGTGTTCACTGTATATTTCTGATAATTGATTGGCCCATGAATATGCTTGGGCTTTCAGAGCGTAGGCTTCTGCCAGAGTGGGCTCAAGTTTCAGGGCGCTGTTGCAAAGGCGCATGGTGCGCTCGTAGTCTTCTCGCTTTTGGCCAGTATACAAGTATTTAACAAAGTTGGCCTGCGCCTGGAGATATAAATTCCACGCTTCCATGTTTTGTGTGGGGATGCGGCCTATTTGCTCCTGCTCTTGCTGGCTTAAAGTGACTTGTAGCACAGCAGCAATTTCTTTGGCGATTTCTGTCTGAAGGGCAAAAATATCTGCCTCATCACGCACATATTCTTCCGACCACAAGTGGCGGTCGGTAGCGGCATGGATCAATTGAGTTGTGACTTTTATTTTGCCTCCAGCCCGTTGAACGCTGCCTTCCAGAATGTGGGCAACGCCTAACTCCTCTGCAATCATGGGTAATGCCTTCGTTGTTTCGCGGTACTGCTCCACCGAAGTGCGCGAGATCACGTGCAAGTCTTTCATTTTTACCAGGTGGTTCAAGATGGATTCCATCACGCCATCACACACGTGCTGGTTCTCCTTATTCTCGCTCATGTTTTTGAACGGGATCACCGCTATGGATTTCTGGTTTAGGTTGCCGGTTGCAGACGGAAAGTATGTGGGGAGGGTGAAAATAAAATAAGCGGCCATCATCAAAAGCACAACAGCGGAAATACCAATCAGGGTTTTGTTTTTTCGCAATACACCTATAGCCTTTTTTTCTGTGGCTGATATTGGAAGCTCCTGTGTTTTAGGGACTGATGGCGTTCCCTGGTTTTTCAGGCCGGTAATGATTTCTTTGATGGCATTGGCCGTCTTGTTCACCTGGTTGCGGTAAAC
>JAYUHI010000199.1:0-4842 GCA_043767095.1 Bacteroidota bacterium | reverse complement strand
AGTTCAGGCGCGCGCTTACAGTCTGATTGGCGACTCATACATGGAGGAGAACGAATTTGGAAATGCTGCCAGTTTCTATAACAAAGCGGCCAGCTACGAACCCAACAAATTCTTCAGCCCGGTTTACCTGATGAAGGAGGCCCTGGCTTACGAGAAACTCAACCAGAATGATAAGGCCATAAAGGTTTACCAGAAAATTGTGGATGAGTACTGGGAATCGAGCGAGATGCAGAATGCCAAGAAGTACAAGGCGAGGCTGGAAGCGAATTCGTAATTAAGGGCACCTCTAAAAACTAATAATGGAACGCAGATGACGCAGATGATTATGATAAATTATGATTTTATCAGCGATAATCCGCCCAATCAGTGTCACCAGCGTTCTATTTGTATTCTTCGTGAGTTATTAGAGGTCCCCTTAACTTTTAAAAGAGTAATTTGAGGGACAGAATTTTTTCCGTCCCTTTTTTATTTGAAAATTTATGGCAGGTCAATTAAAATCCGTTTCGTCAAAATCAAAAATCAACCTCGGCCAAAAAAAAATTGCCATTGTGGTGGCTCAATGGAACGAGGACGTGACCGAGAGTTTATATCATGGCTCTTATCAGGCACTATTGAAACTGGGCGTTAAGAGAAAAAACATAATACGTAAAAACGTGCCCGGTTCGTTCGAACTTTCTTTAGGCGCGCAACGGATGGCGCAGAAAAAAGAAATTGCAGGAGTGATTTGTTTGGGATGCGTTATACAAGGTGAAACCCCTCACTTCGATTACATCTGTCAGGCGGTTGCTAATGGCATCACCGCTGTAAATTTAAAATATAATAAGCCTGTTGCCTTTGGTGTGCTCACCACACTCAACAAAAAACAGGCGCTGGAACGGGCGGGTGGAAAGTTTGGTAATAAGGGAGAAGAAGCCGCGATTACAGTTGTGCAAATGTTGTTCAATCCATGACGGCAAAACCCAGACTTGAATCACTTGACGCCTTTCGCGGGCTGACGGTAGCCGCGATGATCATGGTTAACAATCCGGGCTCATGGAGTTATGTGTATCCTCCCCTTCGCCATGCCGAGTGGCACGGCTGCACACCAACCGATTTAATTTTTCCGTTCTTTCTTTTCATCGTGGGAGTGTCTATTCACTTTGCTTACCATGAAAAAATTTCATCGGGTTTAACCCAATCTGTCGTTTGGAAAATTAGCAAGAGGGCTTTAATCATTTTTGGACTGGGACTTTTTCTTACTCTCTTTCCAAACTTTAATTTTGAAACGGTAAGAATTCCTGGAGTGCTGCAACGAATCAGCGTTGTGTTTTTCATTTCGTCTATTATTTATTTTAAGCTCAACTGGCTAAGTCAAATCCGTTTGGTGGCCATTTTATTAGTGGGATATTATTTGATGATGAATTTTATTCCCGTGCCCGGCATTGGTGAAGCCAACCTGGAGAAAGGCACTAACCTGGCCGCCTGGCTTGATAGCTTACTATTAGAAGGGCACATGTGGAGCCAAACCAAAACGTGGGATCCCGAAGGAATATTAAGCACCATCCCCGCCATCGGCACCTGTATTATCGGAATGCTGATTGGTCAAATCCTTTCAGCCAAAACAAATGAAAATGAAAAAACAATTTGGTTGTTTCTTTCAGGTGTAACACTAACAGTTTTAGGATTGGGCTGGAGTTTATTTTTCCCACTCAACAAAGCATTGTGGACCAGCAGTTTTGTTTTATACACAGCTGGTCTCGCTTGCCAGGGACTTGCCGTTATGTATTTCCTGATTGATGTGAAGGGTTATTCAAAATGGGCCTTACCGTTTCGCTATTATGGCATGAACGCCATTTTTGTTTTTGTTGCCTCTGGCTTGCTGGCGAAAATGCTTGGCCGGATAAAAGTTGGTGCGGATAGCACTTCACTTTGGAGTTGGATTTTTAATAATGTGTTTGACTCCTGGTTGCCTTCTTATGTGGCATCGCTGTCATTTGCTGTTTGCCTCATCCTGCTCTTTGGATTGATTTTACGATGGATGTATCGAAGAAAGGTTTTTATTAAAGTTTGATTATCCTTATCAGTCGTCCGACCACTTTAAGTGGTCAGACGACTAAACAGTGAATACTAATTCTCTTTAAACTTTTCCTTGTGCTGCACGTTCGCCAGCGCAATATCATCAACGTCATCATCAGCCTCATTTAATTCGTAAAACTTTTCATCAGCCAGATTAACATTGGCTACCGCTGCTGGCGGATTGGCTTGATACACCCAAACACTTCCGATGTATGATACATAATGATTGCGCTGTTGTCCCGGTCAAATAAAAAGGCCGAAGGAATACCATCGGCCTCTCTAATAGTTGTCAAGACCGCTCGGAGCGGTCAGACGACTTTACTCTACATATTCTTCACTACTTCTTTTCCAAACTCAGAACACTTGAGCAAGGTGGCTCCTTCCATTTGTCTATGGAAATCGTAGGTGACGCGCTTCAATGAAATGGCAGTTTCTAATCCTTTGTAAATTAAATCAGCGGCTTCCTGCCAGGCCATGTATTCGAGCATCATCACACCGGAGAGAATCAATGAGCCGGGGTTTACTTTATCCTGCCCGGCATACTTGGGTGCTGTTCCGTGAGTCGCTTCAAAGATGGCGTGACCGGTTAAATAATTAATGTTTCCGCCAGGGGCAATTCCAATACCACCAACTATGGCAGCCAACGCATCCGACACATAATCACCATTCAGGTTCAAAGTAGCCACGACTGAGTATTCATCCGGTCTCAACAAGATTTGTTGCAAGAAGGCATCTGCAATGGAATCTTTCACCACAATCTTGTGGCCGTTGCTGTTAATCTCCATCCAGGGACCGCCATCAATTTCTTTTGCTCCAAATTCATTTTTCGCCAGTGCATAGCCCCAATCGCGGAAGCCTCCCTCAGTGAATTTCATGATGTTGCCTTTGTGCACCAGCGTTACGGTTGGTTTCTTGTGCTCAACGGCAAACTTCAAAGCAGCCCGCACCAATCGTTCGGTCCCTTCAATAGAAACCGGCTTGATGCCGATGCCGGAGGTTTCGGGGAAACGGATTTTCTTGTATTGCTTGGGGAAGGAATCCTTGAAAAGGCTCATGAATTTCTTGCCCTCTTCGCTCCCTTGCTGGAATTCGATACCCGTATAAATGTCTTCGGTGTTCTCACGAAAAATGGTCATGTCGGTTTTGTGAGGATCTTTCACAGGCGAGGGCACACCTTTAAACCAACGCACCGGGCGAACGCATGCATACAAATCCAAATCCTGGCGAAGCGCCACGTTGAGCGACCGAATGCCGCCACCAACCGGAGTAGTGAGTGGCCCTTTGATGCCCACTAAGTATTCACGAAACGCTGCCATGGTTTCATCAGGCATCCAACTTCCGGTTTTGTTGAATGACTTTTCCCCGGCCATCACTTCCTTCCAATTTATTTTGCGCTTGCCCTTGTAGGCCTTTTCAATAGCCGAATCAAAAACGTGTTGCGATGTCGGCCAAATGTCTATTCCAGTACCATCACCTTCAATGTATGGAATGGTGGGATTGTCTGGCACAGTTAATTTGCCGTTGCTGATGGTAATTTTTTGGTCGCTCATATTATTTAAGTATAGTTTTTATAATTGATAACAAATCAAGTCCCGAAATTAGAAAAATTAACCTCCTCAATACATTTCTTCCGCGTTAAATAAATTTCTGTCATTCACATTAACTCAACGTAATCTCCAGGCCCTCTTGCCTTACCACCTCTAAGAGAGGAGATACATCATCGGTAAGAAATCTGTTTAAACCAACCAGATAGGGTTCAATGCGGCTATCTACTTCCCGGGTCAAATTCCAACTTCTTCCAATTAATTCATCATTGCGGACATCGAATTGGGGTGACACCACCATCACATCAATATCACTGTCCTCCGTTGCCTGGTTGTGCAAATAACTTCCGTACAAAAAGGCTTTGCTTACATGAACACCATTACGTTCAAGGACACCGAGATACTTTTTTAGTTTTGCTATAACTTCTTCTTTAGCCATAAAACAATTCTTTTTGTTTCTTCATAGTACTTTGTAACCAATGGTTCAGGAGGAATTTGCGGATAATGTTGGGAATACCTGCCTTCTAATTGGTAATGCATGATCAGTCCCATAAATTCACCATCCTCTTTTGATATATCTAACTTTGCCTTGTCCACAAGGTACTCAAGATTATGGGTCTTGGGTGGAACTGAACTATTAGCTTTTGTATAATGGGCCTTTAGGGCTTTTTCAATTGACAGATGACAGAAGAAAAGGCCATTAAGAAACTTTTTATTCTCAATTAAAAGTGAGGCGGTATCAAGGTCTGCTTCCGCGGTTTCAATCCAATACCGTATTTGCTTTTCAATGTTCATCTCTCAATACATCTCCTCCCTGCTCGGAAAGTCTTTCGCCTTCACATTAATTCAAGGTAATCTCCAAACCTTCTTGTCTTACCACTTCCAAGAGAGGTGAACCATCATCGGTAAGAAATCTGTTTAAGCCAACCAGATACGGTTCAATGCGGCTGTCTACATTCATGGTTAATGCCCAAGCCTTTCCTGTTATTTCATCATTTCTTTCATCAAAAGCAGGTGACACTACCATAACATCTATATCACTGTGTGGCGAAGCCAGACCTGTAGTGTAGCTGCCAAATAGATAAGCTTTACTCACACTTATTCCATTACTTTCAAGCAGTTGTAAAAATCGTTTTACTTTGTCTATAATATCCTGGTTAGCCATTCTAAAATTTCTTTTGTCTTTTGAAGATGTTGATCACACTCTTTATTGGAAGGGATTTCAGGGTGATAGCCAGGATAC
>JAYUHI010000198.1:0-11547 GCA_043767095.1 Bacteroidota bacterium | reverse complement strand
ATGGATCGGTGTGGGGATCATCGTTGGGATATCCGGGTGCAGTCATTCGCCTCAATCCTGGATCGAATCCGAACGAGACTGCTCTTGCAGAGTATTACGAACTGCCTTTGAATGACAAGGGCGAACCCGTTGAAGGGTTTTCTCCACGCGGTATGGACATCGATCGCAATGGAGTGGCGTGGGTTGCTCTCGCCAGCGGCCACCTGGCCAGCTTTGATAGAAGGAAATGCAAAACACTGAACGGGCCGGAGGCGACTGGTCAGCATTGTCCGGAAGGATGGACATTTTATAAAGAACCTCTTCCGCAATTACAAGGTGTAGAATCATCCGGGAGTGCAGAGGCAAGCTACTATACCTGGGTGGATCAGTTCAACACGTTTGGCCTGGGAGAAAATATTCCCATCAACACGGGTAATGAATCGGAAGGGCTGCTTGCCTTGAAGGACGGCCAATGGGTGGTGTTGCGCGTTCCCTATCCAACGGGTTTTTATACCAAGTGGATGGATGGAAGAATTGATGACCCGAATGCCGGTTGGAAAGGTCGCGGACTTTGGGCCACCATAAGCACCCGCGCTCCATTTCATATGGAAGGTGGGAAAGGCACTTCGAGTAAGGTGTTTAAGTTTCAGCTTAGACCTGATCCGTTAGCTAGATAGTTTTTACCCCCTTCCCATATAAGGCATTTGATTAGCCATGACCGTGATAAACGGAACATTGGCATCGAGTGGCAAACTGGCCATGTAAACTACTGCGCGGGCAACATCCTGTACATTTATGGTAGGTTCAATTTTCCGGGAGCCATCAGCCTGAAGAATTCCTTCTTCCATTTTCTTTGTCATGGCGCTGTTGGCATTGCCAATATCAATTTGCCCGCAGGTGATATTGAATGCCCGGCCATCCAATGAAATTGATTTTGTTAAACCGGTAATGGCATGTTTGCTGGCCGTGTAGGGAGCAGAGTGGGGGCGAGGCACATGAGCAGATATAGAACCGTTATTGATTATTCGCCCACCCATCGGGGTTTGATGCTTCATGATTTTGATCGCCTCTTGTGCACAGAGAAAAGTTCCGGTCAAATTGGTGTTGATTACCAGTTGCCATTCTTCCAGTGTCAATTCTTCCATCGGTTTTCCGGGAGCCGATACACCTGCATTGTTAAACAGTAAATCCAGGCGTCCAAAAGTTTTCACGGTTTGATCAAAAAGATTTTTGACGTTTGAAGCGAGGGTAATGTCTGTGGGTACAACCAGCATGCGTTCAACACCACATACTTTGGCGGTTTCTTTCAGTTGCTCTTTTCGCCTGCCCGCTAAGACTACAGTCCAGCCATCGGTATGGAGTGCAATTGCTACGGCTCTTCCGATACCGGTGCTGGCTCCGGTTACAATGGCAATCTTATTGTTTTGACTCATGGTTAGTTTCAATTTATTTTTTCGAGATGCCTTCCTCGTCTATGTATGCTCCAATAATTTCTGCTGCAGATACATCACTGACAAATCCGAGTTGTGTAGCTCTTCGTGTTTCAAAATGCGGGGGCCACGTGAGCACAATACTTTGCAGAAATTCATCCGGTTGATACGATATTAATTTTGTCACCGATGATTCAGTAATTTGTTCAAGACTATTGATCATCTCCTGAATAGAAACCGTTAATCCGGGAAGATTAATAATTCTGTCGGGGCCAAGTATTTTTTCATCAATGTTGGCAGCGTGAATAAAATTTTGGATGATACGCCTGGGAGATTGAATCCAAACTTCCGTTTCTGAAGGCACAGGGTAAGTGGCAGGTTTTCCATTTAATGGTTCGCGAATGATAGAACTTACAAATGATGAGGTGGCTGCATTTGCTTTTCCGGGTCGTACCGCAATGGTTGGTAAACGGAGACATCGGGCATCTACAAATCCTCTTCGGCTGTAATCATTCATCAGCAGTTCTACCATCGCTTTCTGCGAGCCATAGGAACTCCGAGGCTTTGGACTGGTGTCATCAACGATTACCTTGGAAACATCACCACCAAATACGGCACACGAACTGGCGAAAACAATCCGGGGGTGAAGAGCCAGCTTCCTGCATACTTCCAAAAGTTGCAAAGAGGCATGGAAATTTATTTTCATTCCGAGATCAAGATTTTTTTCTGCCTCTCCACTGACTATAGCTGCCAGGTGGAAGATCACATCGGGCTGTTGTTGAAGAATATTTTTGATGATAGCTTCATCACTGAAGTCAACCGCCATACATTCAAGCCTTGCATCCTGAGGCATGGTCTCCGGGAATGCCACATCGACCAATGTTAATCGACTCAGTTCGCCCTGAACAAGACCGCCCTGCTCCAGTAATTCCATGGCCAGCCTTCTGCCTAAAAATCCACCACCACCTAAAATAAGTACACGCATATAAATGAGTTATGAGTTTAAGGGTTGAAAAATATCAAACTAATGGAAATAGCCAGGACAATAACAAGACTTGAACAAGTCCAACTATCGAAAGTATGGCGAGTAAGAAAGTCCAGGTCTTTAATCCTTCCTTCTCGCTAAAACCACTCATTCTCACGACAACCCAAAAACCACTATCGTTCATCCAGGAAATAAAAAGGGACCCGAATCCAACGGAAAGAAAAATATAAATAGAATGATAAGGAAGTTCTGATTTGCCTATTAAGGCGGCCATGATGGCTGAGGTGGTTATCAAGGATACAGTTCCGGAACCCTGGGCAATTTTCATTACGGCAGCAATCATCCAGCCGAGCAGTAAATAAGACATATTAAATCCCGCGGTAGCATGATTGATGGCATCACCAATGCCACTGTGTTTTATCATGGCGCCAAAAGCTCCTCCAGCGCTGGTGATCAGGATAATGATGCCCCCAACTTCCAAAGGTTTTGCAGCGGCTTCCCATAAATCTCTTGATGACAGTTTTTGAGTTCTTGCCCAAAGTAAAAGTGCAATGCAGGCTCCCACACTCATCGCAATATTTTTATTTCCCTGGAAAGCAATCCAACCTGGAAGCTCCCCCGTAACTCCTTCTACAATGGAAGCCAGGCTGATCATGAAAAGGGGAACGACAACCGGCAAAACAGAAAGTATCAATGAAGGTGGATTGGGAATTGACGTTACGTGATTGTCAGTCACCCTCACTGGAATGTTTAGTTTTCTATTGAGCCAGCGCGCTACGAAAAGCACAACGATGGCCGGGATAATTCCGGCCGCTATGCCGGCTAAAATAACCGTACCTAACGGAAGGTTGAATGTTTCGGCCATCACCAAAGGCCCGGGTGTTGGAGGAACAATAGTGTGGGAGATGACCGCTCCGCCACCAATGGAAACAACATAGAGCACGAAATCCTTTTTCGTTTTAAGGGCCAGTGTGATACCCAACGGTATTAATAAGAGAAAGACGGTATCAAAAAAAACGGGTATGGATAAAATAAATCCGCTGATGATCAGGGCGATGGCGGCTTGCTTTTCACCGAGCGTTTTTAGCAACCAGTTTACAATCTGTTCGGCCGCCCCACTTTCCATCATGGCTGTACCGATCACCGCGGCTACAGCAATTACCCATCCTATTTTGGCAACTGTATTACCGAACTCAGCCATGGGCAATTCAACTACAGTTATCAGCGGATGTTGCCCAGGAGTTTGCGGTAAAGCAGGAGATAGGAGCCCCACTAATATTGCGGAAAGCATAAGCGCAATAAAGGGATGAACGCGCCATTTGGTAATCTGCACAATCACGAGTGTCACGCTCAGGAAGAGTACGGCAAAGGGCCAATAATCATGGTGAATAAGTTCTTGATAAAAGGTCATCCGGGTTTGCTTTTAATTATGTTTAGGGCCAGCTTCATTTCCTCCTTAATGCTTTTAATTTTGATTCAAAATACAATACTTATTTCTCAAACTAATGCCTAACTAAAAGTAATATGAGAGTTTTATTTCTAATCGCCCTTTATTTAATTATAACGGTTGTCTGTTTGGCACAGGAAAAATAGCCCGGATTCTTTACAAGAGAAAAATTATTTCCAACCTTATTGATTGACCCAAACGAAAAACAATTCTTCGTAAGTACAGTTAAAAATTCAAATTATGATAAGAATTCTACAACCAATTTGTTTAATTATGATTACCTGTTTCCTTTTGGTTTAAGTATTTTTAGAAACATCTATGCAAACAAGAATTATCAGTTTTCTGTTGAAGGCGGCACGCACACCGTGTTTGGAATAAGACGCGAAAACAACGCGTATCTTAATGGTCATCGAAGGTCGTATTTGAATACTGATTTCATTATTGAATTGGATTATTCAATCAAATTCAATGAGCATTTCTTTTTAAAAACCGGTATCATGCACCGGTCAACGCACCTGGGCGATGATTTTATTTTACTTCAGGGTATTACCGCAAAGGATTATTGGAGGAACGACCCTTCAAATTATGAGGTTGCCAAAGCGACAGTACTGTATAAAAGTAAATTCATTAAAAGTTATGCCCGTTTAGGATATGTAATCCGGAAAGATACACCAAGAAAAAAATTGGAAATTCAAACCGGATTTTTTATTTCAGAGGCTTCTCAAAAGAAAATAATTAAGAATCTTGTTTTTGGAATCGATATGAAAATGCTGGAAAACAACGGTTATAATCCTGGTTTCAAAACTGCTTTCGGATATAGATTTATTAAAGACGCCTGTTTTATGATTGAATATTATAATGGAAATTTCCCCTATAGCCGTTACGAAACTGATTTGAAAATTCGTTGGTTTGGTATTGGATTATATATTGACTCCTTTAATTAATAAAAAAGTTTTCGTCACTTACCAACCTTAGAAAATTAGCCGTCAGAATTACTTAAAAAAGTTAGCATAAGCGGCAGGCAGAACCGTGATCGATTTGATTTGAATGTCTTTATAAAAAACTTCAGCCGCCTCGCTTTGCAATTGTATTTTCCCTTTTATGAGGGGGAACGATTTTCCGTCCTTTACATAGCTTGAGTTTTGAAGAACCATAACTACGTTACCGTTAATAATGTGCAGACTTTTTCCTTCAAACGTAATTAATTCAACGGTCGTCCACTGGCCGTTGGGGCTTTCTTTATTTTCGCTGCGCATACAAAAGCTTGTTGAGGCATTTTCTCCAAATGGAAGAAAGGGCTGCGTGTTTCCGGCAATGCTGCTCATCTGGCCTTCAGAAAGGAAAGCTCGGACTTCAATGGCAGATTTGGCTATACTCCAATAATCGCCCATGTGGCCTTCCATAATTTGCAATTCCTGAGCGAGCATCCACGAGCGCCAATGGTCAACGCCACATTCGCCAATGGAATGGTATAAAATGCCGGAGTCCTTCAATTTATGCATACGTGGTTCAAACTTTTGAGTGCCCCATTTTACTTTCAACTTAAGATGATAGTTCCCGAAGTCTTGCTTGGTATACAGGCAGCCATAAATTTCTCCGCTCACCCGAAGCACGATTTCACCTTTCTCTTCTGAGGCAGAAAAGACTTTTGTCTCATCCTTGTTATAACCTATGGGTTGCACCGGCTGGCCACCGGCATCAAGCGGCTGTGAACCATTATAACTGGTGGTGTGCCGGTAACTTAAATACGTTTCCCACTGGCTGAGATCCTTATCAAGCAGATTTGTCCAATCTTCTTTCTGGCCATACGTGCGCGTAGATGCGAAGAGGGCAATAAGAAAAAAGAGCTTGTACATATTGTGGGGTTGAGTCTGCTCAAGTTAAGCTGATTATGGAGATTAACCATTATAAAAAATACAGCATTCATTAGCCAACCACTCTGCTACCTCATCACCTCAACGGTCAGTATTTCCGACCTTCGAAAAGCTGAAAGCGTCATACTCTTTAGCCAATCGTAAACCTTTCTCCTAATTCCAAAATTCTGTGGCGCTGCATTGCCATTTCTGCGTGATGTTTAAACTCAAGAGGATCGGCAGTATTGAATTCAAACAAATCATAATGGTGTGGGATAACCAACTTCGCACCGATGTCTTTTCCGAGCAAGGCCGCTTCCTGAGTATTTAAGTTTCCGGCTACATTCCTTTCAGGAACGTTTCCGTTGATCGGGAGAAACGCCACATCCACTTGAAATGGTTTCAGCAACTCAACCATGCCGTCATACCAAAGGGTGTCACCACTGTGATAGATGTTCCAGCCACCAAATTGAATTACATATCCCATGAAAATGCAATCCCCATACTCATCGCGCTCAATGGTATTATGGGCTGAAGGAATACCATGAAAAGTAAAATCTTTAAATGAATCCGTTTGCCCATCGGTCATTCCTAAAGGAAAGGTGTAAGGGCATTGTGCCCGTTCAACCGCCACGGGCCGACTGGCTTCTGGAATTACGAAAACAGCATCTGGATTGTTTTTAAGAATAGGTTGTAGTGTTTCACCATCTAAATGATCAGTATGATGGTGGCTGCTGGTGACTACATCAATGCCCGTTAACAAGTTGGGATCGATTACAATTTCACTCATCCGCACGTGCGGCTTGTCGGTGGTGGAGTATTTTTTGGTGAGGGAGTCTGAGAGATACGGATCCAGCAACAACAGTTTCTTGTTCCATTGAATCAGGAACCCGCTTTGGCCCAGCCACCAGATGTCAAATGATTTCTCACGACCATTAATTTTCGTTTCGGCAATCTCATCAGCTAAAGTTTGGCCCTGTTTAAAAGGTTTTATAAGCGATGACATTATTTTCTGAAATCCTAAATCTGAAATTTACAATCCCAACTTAGCCCTTACCTTCTTTGCCCCTTTCACCATGTTACCTAATTTCTGTCGTGATGCCCACCGTGCCGTTTGGCTCAGGCCGCAATCTGGAGCTACAGCTAATTTTTCTGCCGGTACAAACTGCAAACATTTTTCAATCCGGTTCACCACATCGTCTTCTGTTTCGATGTAATAGTTCTTCACATCAATAATTCCTACGGCAACGTCCATCTTTTCAGCGAAGGGTTGAAGCAACTCAATTTCAGCAAACTCGCGGTTGGCCATCTCGATGTGTATTTCATCAACGGTCATGTCCAGAAAATCGGGAAGCATGGGTTTAATACTTCTGAACCCAACGGGTCTTCCTTTAAAATTTCCGAAACACAAATGAGTGGAGAGGCGGCATTTTCCAACTACTGCTTTAACGGTGCGATTGAAAATATCAACAAACCGCTTTGTGTCTTCCTTGTAAGCATAGCAACTCATGGAAGGTTCGTCAACCGTAATCTCACGGCAACCTGCAGCAACCAACGCTTGCAACTCTGCACTCACAAATGGTAACAAGGCTTCGGTAATGGCATAACGGTCTTTGTACTTTTCGTTGGGCACCAAACGGCCACTCAACGTATAGGGGCCGGGCACACTCGCTTTTAAAGCCGGGCCGATTGGCGCTAACTTTTTCAGCCGTTGATATTCTTTTACAGCACCCAATCCATTCGGGGCAGACAATGTATCAACGATGGAATGCTTACCGCGCTGGTCGTGGGCAGCAGGACCAAACTTTCTCAGCTCATCGGTGTTCTCTTTCAAACCCTGAATGAACCCATAAAACGAAAGGTTGAAGTCCAACCGGGTTTGTTCACCATCGGTGATCACATCTAATCCCGCGGCCACCTGATCATGAATGGCGGCAATCACTGCATCCTCAATCAACTCTTCCTTGTCGGCATTGCCAAACTCATGAAGATTTTTGACGGCAAATTCAAGCCATCCCGGAAACGGGTAGCTGCCAATTACGGTGGTGCGGATGGGAATGGGTTGCATTAAGTTTGAATAAAATGATTCTTTATAAGGTTGCCATATCAATAACGAACCGGTAACGCACATCGCCTTTCACCATCCGGTCGTAGGCCTGATGAATATCGCGGATGCTGATTATCTCAATGTCGCAGACAATATTATGGGCGGCACAGTAGTCCAGCATTTCCTGCGTCTCCGGCAGCCCGCCAATGCCCGAACCCGCCACGCTCTTTCTTCCATCAATAACACCAAAGGGTGGAATTTCAAGAGACCCGGGCGGAACGCCCACACAAATATGGATGCCGTTTGTTTTCAACAACGACAAATAAAATTTAAAATCATGTGAGGCCGAAACAGTATCGAGAGTAAAATCAAAATAACCTTTAACATTTTTGGTTTGCTCGTGATCGGTTGTTAAAACAAACCGGTGCGCCCCAAGTTTCTTTGCGGCTTCTTCCTTAGCAGGCGATGTACTCAGCACGGTAACTTCAGCCCCGAAGGCAACACCAAATTTCACCGCCATGTGTCCAAGCCCGCCAAGGCCAAGCACGGCCAGCTTATGGCCTTTCCCCACTTTCCAATAACGCAACGGAGAATATGTTGTGATGCCCGCGCACAGCAGTGGAGCCACGGCAGGGAGTGAAAGGTTTTCCGAAACATGCAGCACAAAATCTTCGTGAACTACAATCTTGTTCGAGTAACCGCCATACGTTGGCGTACCATCCTTCTCGCGACTGTTGTAGGTTCCGACACCTCCGTTAAGACAATACTGTTCCAGTCCTTGCTGGCAGTTGCTGCATGTTCTGCAAGAATCCACCAGGCAACCCACTCCTGCCAGGTCTCCGGTTTTGAATTTACTGGAATGACTGCCCACGCTCGTAACCCGTCCTACAATTTCATGGCCTGGCACCATCGGGAAAATACCCTTGAACCATTCGTTCTTGATTTGGTGAAGATCGGAATGGCAAACACCACAATAGAGGATGTCAAACTGAACATCATGCGGGCCAGGCTCGCGTCTTTCAAAATTCCAGGGAGCCAGATTGGTGGAGGCGCTTTGTGCGGCATATGCTTTGGCGGGTATCATATCGTGTTGAGTTGGTAACTTAAAAAATCAGAAATTACTTTCTTTTATTTGAGCAAACAGTTTGGCCAGCCTGTGCGCATGTTCATCGTAAGCCGACTCAAACAATTCGCGGGCTTTCTCTTCTCCCGCCACCGAAGCGCTGGTCAGAACAGTTGGCGGACTACCTGCTTCGGTGAGCAACCTCGCCACCTCGGCTTTGATGGAATTAATGATAATGATGCCTCCGACTGTTGAACCCGGTGACACTGGAACCGCCAATCCTGGAATACGGATCATAGCATCGCCATCAGGTGCACCGGTGTCTAAAACTAAATCAGCGAAGTTATTTAGTTTTTTTCCATCGGTCCGTTTGCTCTTGTTTGCTTTGGCATGCTGAGCGGTGATCAGTGCAACCACTTTTATTTTCTTTTTTTGAAATAGTTCAGCCATCTCAATGGGCACTATGTTGCAACCGCTGGAGGAAATTATCAGCGCGGTGTCTTCAGCCGTAACATCAAAATTCCGGAGAATACGTTCAGCAAGGCCGGGCACATTTTCCAGAAACATGGCCTGCCGTTGTCCGTTGGATCCAACAACCGGGTTATGAAAGGTTAACGACAATTCTACCATTGGATTGAAACCCGGAAAGGAACCATACCGAGGCCACATCTCTTCCACCATAATGCGGCTGTGGCCGGAACCAAAGACATGCACCATCCGGCCTTTAAGAATAGTTTCTGAAAACCATTTCGCAGCCAAAGCAATTTCTTTTTCTTGTTTGGCAATGGCTTCAATTATATCGCGGCATTTTGAAATATATTCCTGAACAACAGACATAGGTTTTTTATTTGACCTCCACAAACTTTGACAGCACCTTAAGAACCATTTCCACTTTTCAATCATCCAACCCTGACAGGGTTTTAAGAACCCTGTCAGGGTTACTGTGGCATCAATCAGTTTTCCTGATCCAAAGCAAAACAAGCCGCCCCTATCGCTCCGGCCAAATCTGCGAATTTTGCTTTCACTAATTTTACTCCCTTTCCCCCCGGCCGCCATTCGTAAACTTCCATAAATCTAATCAATGACGTGAACAACCGGTCACCGGCTTCGGCAATGCCTCCGCCAAGAATTACAACCTCAGGCGAAAGTGCATTACTGATGGAAGAAATGGTTAGCGATAATTTTTGAATAGACGACAGCCATATCCATTGAGCAAACGGATCGTTCGCGTCAAGGGCGTTCAATAAATCTTGTGTTGATTTGAATTGACCTAACGAGCGCCTTTCAATGGAAACATTTCCAATGGCCTCTTCAATACTACCCGGCATATTCGTAACATCGGCATAACCATCAAAATCAACGGTGGTATGGCCCCAATGACCGGCTTTATTAAAGGAGCCTTGGTAAGGTTTACCATCAATCAGTATTGCTCCGCCCACTCCGGTGCCGAGCGTGAGCAAGACCGCGTTCTTATAATCTTTGGCCACACCCAATCGTGCTTCAGCCACCAAAGCGCATACTGCATCATTCAAAACCCAGGTTGGGGTTTTAAAAAAATCGGACCAGACAAATCCTTCAATACCCGGAAGCCGGCCAGGCATAACGGCAATGGCATTGTTTAATTCATTGGGGATACCGGGCGCGGAAATGCCAACAGTAATATGTGAACCAGAAATTTGATCTTTCAATTCCTTAAAGACGTTCAATACGTTCTGTTTGAAATTTTCACCATCTCCGGTAAGGGCATAAACATGATTATCAATTTCCCCATTTTTTAAGACCACACCTTTTATCCTGGTGCCACCCAAATCAATTCCGATAGAAGATGATATTTTTTTCGTCATGAGGTTATCCTTCACTTACACTCCACCCACCATCCACAGCCACAACCTGACCTGTTGTGAACTTCGACAAATCGGACATAAAGTAACAGGCAATTCCATTCAAATCATTGGGGTGGCCAATGCGGCCGCCATCCAATGGTTGCTTATTCTGAATGTATTGTTGAATGGTTTCGTCCTTTGATGCTCTTGCAGACATGGGTGTTTCAACTAAACCCGGAGCCACCACATTCACCCGGATATTATTGGGCACATAATATGACGCGATGGATTTACTGAAACCAATGACGGCCGATTTGGCTGCCGCATAAGCATGTGTAGCAAAATGTTTTGGCGATGGAGAAAAAGCAAGAACCGAACTCATATTCAAAATAGTACCAGCAGATTTTTGTTTGAGAAATTGCCGGACAGCCGCCTGGTTCGATAGCATGAGCGAAGTTAAGTTCAATTCAAATGTTTGGTTCCAGCCCTCGAATGAAAGTTCGTGCAAAGAGCCATCACCCATTTTTCTTCCACTTCCTCCTGCTACATGATAAAGGCCATCTAACCTTCCCCAGGCATCAACACATTGTTCGATTGATTCCATGGCTGTCTTTGGTGAACAGGCATCGCCACTTATTACTATTGTATTTTCACCTAAAATAGTTTTTGCTTCATTACAGGATTGCTCATCTTTTCCTACCACCACAACTTTAGCGCCTTGTTGAATGAAGGCTTGTGCTGCGGAAAGGCCAAGACCAGTAGTGCCACCAATGACGATAATATTTTTTCCGGCAAGCATCAAGTTCAGCGAATAATCTACTTATTTAGTGTCTGTCTATAAAATCTAAAGGTTTAAAAATAAGGAAGTTAAAGCGTGTTTACCAGAAAACTCTTTTGCATTTTTGATCAAGTTATCCCAA